>JALOPK010000226.1 GCA_025453925.1 Candidatus Eiseniibacteriota bacterium
ATACCGCTGCTGGACATGCTGTGGAACCGTCCTCCGTAGGTTGTTCCAGACGTGGCCAACACAGAGCCAAGCACCCCTCTGCCGCCGGTAGACCAACCAATGCCGACGACCCCTGACGCCACGCCGCTGGTGGCGTATGAGGTACCGACGACGCCTCGCCCTGATGGTGCCCAACTCTCGAACAATCCTCCATAGGGTTCGCCGTCCAATGCGCCAGCGACGCCGTGGACACCTATGCCGAGGGGGCTTGGACTCACGAACTGGCCCCCCAAGCAATAGGCCCAACCAACGACTCCGCAGCCAACCCCTCCGGTTGCTGTTGCCTCACCGTACACGCCAGTGCCAACAGAAGACGAACTGGCGCCATAGATGCCAATTGCGCTCCCGCTCTTCCTGGTGTTCACGGCTGCCAGGACCGCACCGTATCCTTCGGGCGCCGGAGAACTCCCTCCGGGTACGGCCCCGCGTATTCTTGTCCCCGGCACCAGCCCGCTTGCCATGTACGCGTAGCCGGTTGAGGCCAGGCGTTGACGCGGCGTCTGGTCCACCCCCGAAAACGTCACCGCAAGCCAGTAGTCAGCATCGAAGGCCAGCCCCAGCACCGGCTGGGGGCTCTGCCCCAGCAGCACGCTGAAGACCCCAGCGGTGACCGTCACCGTCTGCACACCGCTGTCCCACAGCAAGGTTCCGCCCGTCACTGCGTCGTAGATTCTGAATCGCATCGCGTACGACCCGTCCGCCACCTTCCCCTGATAGCTGACCACGTGGGGCATATCGGCGAACGACACGCCCCCGCTTGCGACCAGTGCCACGATTACCGTGAGGAGAGTGGTGATGATTCGCTGCCGAAACATGGGGGTCCTCATTGCCTGATGTTCGCCGTGATTCTGGAACCGACGCGAGGTTGCTCTACCTGTCGTGGTCATCGTGCGTCTCCGATCCCGCTTGCTTCGCGGCTGCGATTTCGCAGCCGACGTCGAACTCGCCCACGGTGTTGGACTGGGGTGACGCCTGGCTGGCGTTCCGGGCGATGCCGCGGAAGAAGTAGTTCGTGGCGGGATTGCCGATGCCCGGAGTAAAGTCTGACGACGTAGCCGGGGCGGATACGGTGCACCACGGGATTCCCGAGACGTTAAAGAAGGGGACAGCGCCGCGGTAGAGGTCATAGAACGTCGCCCCGGTCACCGCGGCCCAGGAGAGACGGGCTGAGGTTGGATTGAGAAGGTTGATGGCCAAGACCATGGGGCTCAGGGCGCCGCCCCACTGGTTGTTGCGTGCCAGAACCCGTGATGGGTCTGATGGGCGCCGCCACTGGACACGCCGACGGGCGAGCTCTGGCCGGTAGTGGCGGTGACGACATAACTGCCCCCCGTCATTCGAGCGCCTCCCCCGGCGATGACCGACGGTCCCACGACGTACTGGGCACTCCCGACCGAGAACGGCACCATGAGGAGCACCACCATGGTTGCGAATGACCGTTTCATTCTTCTGCTTCACCTCTCTGCCAGATTCCTGCACATGCACCTGGGCCGCGCCGAACGACTACGAAGTCAACGCTTCGGCAGCAGCAGGGGGATGACGCCTTCACCCTCGGCACTCATGACGGCATCCCATGAAGAAGACGAGTTGGATGGTGAGTACCCCGTGTTGTAGGCATGGACTAGAATGCGATCGAGACCCTTGCCCCGAGGCCGGTAGGAGAGCGTGTAGTGCTTTGTCTCACCTGCGTCCATCACGAATGGAGGTTGATCCCCTGACAGAGTGAAGCACCCTGCGTTGCCTTGAACCGCTTCAGTCTCAATCTCCGTGATCTCATGGGCGCATGATGAGGTATTCTTGAGGACGACCGTCGTCGTCGCCTGAGCGCCAAGATCAACCTTCCCGAAGTCGCACGACAGCGGCTGCCAGACGACGCATGGCGGGAGTGGGGCGAGGTCGGAGGACTCCCGGGCCGGCGCACTGGGAGGTGCCGACAACGGTCCCCCGTAGTTGCCGCGAAATAGCACCCCATTGATCACGATGGCGAGAATCAAGGTCAGTACTCTGGACATTGATACCTCCAAACGGTTAGACCAGGCGGGCGGCGGGCTCCTGCGCGTACCGCCCAAAAGGGAGAGCCTCGAGGGTGGCCGAGAATGCAGGCGCTGGCATCCCCGGGGGAAGCACGCATGGTAGTCGTCCTTGACGAGAGATGGGTGGGACACGGGGCTCACTTCACTATCACTCCCCAGGGCTGAGGGGGCACTGCCCGCTCGGAAGTCCTGTTCCCTGAGTGACATGATCCAGCATCCCGCCAAGCGAGATGGGGAGTCAATGTCTGTGAGCCAAACGACATCGTATCCTCAGCGGGGCGACGTTGCCGTATGGCCCGGTGGTCAGATGGTTCGCACCGAATCATTGGGTTGTCTGCAGTGGAGAAGGAGACCGCGTGTCATCAATCTTCCTCCTGATGAATGGCGAAGACAGCGTGGAAGGCATCGGATACGCGGACATCGCCAATCTCAATCCCTCTCGCCCCCCCCGTTGCCGCCACCGTCTATCGCGGGAAAGACTTCGGTCCAGCTCGAATCGACCTTGGCGATGTTCCAACGCTGCTGGTCGCCGCAGTCAACGACGGGGTAGTAGGGCGGGGGAGTCATGAGTCCCCGTTGGTCGTACGTGACATCTGTCCCGAATCCTCCGACGATCTGACCCTGGCTGGTTCGCAGGGTCGGGGCCAACGAGTTGCCAGCAATGCCTCCATGAACCACCAGGACGCCCTCATACCCCCTCGCCGCCAGGCTGTCGACCTTGAGAGCGGAGCCGACACTTGAGAGCAGGAAACCGTAGATGCACCGATCGCCATCTGCCGCCCCCTGCACCACATTGGTGATGAGGATATCATTCTGGGCAATGAGCCCCAGCATGTAGGCCGATTGAACCGGCGGCATCGGAGACGACACGTCGTGGTACAGCAGGTCTCCCACGATCCGGACGGCCCCAGCCGCGACGATCGTGGCTCTGCCCCGGAGTGTGCCCTGGATTCTGAGGTTACCCCGGTTGATCAGGCTTGCATGTTGTACGCTGATGACTCCCGACGGCGGCAGGGGGAGTACTGAGTCCACGAATCCCGCGTAGGCGTTCGTCACCCGAAGGGTGCCATCTGCCTGAAGCACGATTGTCGTCTCGCCTCGAAGCGTCAGACCTGACGCACTGAGGGTGGGCCCGAGGTCGGGCGGGAAGCCACAGGGGGGTACACCTGTCTCGTATCCCGCGACGAAAGTCGCATAGCCCTCAGGGATGTTGGGTGATGGGTTTCCGTCTCCCGTGAGCTGGAACAGGCACTCTCCGGCCAACGTGACCTTCTGGCCGAAATAGGCGCCGTTCGCTTGATGGATGGGATCATCGGCCAAGTAGACATCGGCATCGTTTGCGTGGACGCGGCCGTCGACCCGGTCCCAGTCGGTCCACCAGATCCCCTGGTCTGAGGTCTGCCACCACCAGGAATACCCCGCGAAGGTGTTGCGACTCGCAGTCACACCAACGTGCACTTCAGAGGCGACGGCAGCGGGGGTGGTACCCACTGATCTGAGTACATAGCGCCATACCGAGCTCGAGTCGAGGCAGCTGTTCTGGGAGTCGAAATCAATCCAGGCATCGTATCGACCTATCCCGGAGACATCATGCGAGGTTGGAGTCGGTTGTGTCGATCCACCACCCTGGCATGGGGGATCGGGCAGATCAGTCATCCATTGGTACGCGGCGGCCAGTCCTCCCTTGGCGAGTTGCAGTGCCCGACGCGACTCCATTTCGTTGGTCGCAATGCTGAGTTCCACCATCGAGGTTGTCACGAAGCCGGCGGCGAGGAGGCCGAGGACGAGCAGGGTCAGCACCGAAAGGATGAGCGCCATACCCCGGCGCGACAAAGGCGGATACGAGACGAACATCGCAGCCCTCCTTAGGTCTTGAGATTCTGTGGTATCACGCTGCCCGACACCGTGATGGTGTCAGCACGAGTCGGAGAGGTCACCGCCAGTGTGATGTCTATCCTGCTCACTGTCTCGTCGTCTTGCTCGGTGACTGGAGGGGAGATGGGATTGCCGAGGGCGTCCAGATACGTGAGCCGGAAGCTGATTACTCGCGGAGTGACTCTCACCCAACCCGAGGGGTCACCGGTGAGGCGGCGCTGCAGACCTCCACCCACGAACTGGTAGGACACGACTGACGAGGCTGTTCCAGAAGGGTATCGGAATGTGATGCTGTGTTGGTTCCCGGACGGGATGGCACACGAATGTCGCAGTTCTCTCGAAAGGAGACCATATGCAGCTCGGACGTTGTTGAGAGTCGTGGCTCGGTGTGAGAACGCGTTGTCAACGTCAACATAGGTACGCAAGACGGAAACGAGGGCTCCCCCTACGAGCATCGAAATGGCAATTGCGATGAGAAGCTCTACCAGTGTCCAGCCTCGCCCTCTCATTGCGATCCACCTACCAGGATGCAGCAACGACAGTCGCCATTTGCCGAGGACGCCTCTGGCCGGGCGCCTGGACTCTAACGATAACCAGGAGTGATCTCGCAGTCGGCCCCGGCCCGATCGTTCGGGTCACGTGGAAGGCGCCTACGTCTCGTGAGACGGTTCCGAGCTGGAGATCCGCAAAGGGAGTTGATTCGACCCGTTCCAACTCGCTCTCCATTATGGTCAACTGCTGCAGGGAATCCCCGCTCTCGATTAGAAGACGAAGCCCGGCGGGGAGCTGCCCGACGGTTCCGATCACTCCTATGAGAAGGATAACCACTGCGATCATGACCTCGACGAGTGAGAGTCCGTGATGAGATCCACCGGGATGATGCCACTGATGCATCATCGGTAGATGACCTCCACTAGACCCACGATGTTGTAGGTGACGACGCCCGAAGAGGAACCGTCCGACACAGACACTTGGCCCGACGTAGTGCACACCCCGCCGGGTGTGAATGCCGGGAGAGGGCCTCTGACCGTGACTGACCTTGGGAGCCCGAACCGGCGCAACGGCGCACCGGTTGCCGCGTTGACGACGACAAGCGCCGTATCGGGTCCCACGGTCACCCGAGAGTAGATCCTTCCCGTAATGGCAGCCTGACGGGCAAACCGGAAGCATACAGCGACCTGGTCCGTCCCGGCCCTCGAGTTTGCCTGAAAGAATGCGTGACCGAAGACCGGCACGGCGGTCTTCGCCAAGATGAGAATCAGCGCCAATGCGATGGTCATCTCCGTGATGCTGTATCCACGATGCCTACCCGTGGAGAACCTCATGCGCAACCTCCCACGCAAGCGTCTAAGTCCGACTGGGGAATCCGAACGTGGAGTTCTCACGAGCGTGGCGAGACGGCCGAGTTTGTGCCAGTCCGACCAGCTCAGACCCACGACGGCACAGGCCACTGCGCCGGTCTCGTGACTATGGTACATCGCGGCACTCTACGTTTGCTCTAAGAGGGACACTCCCGTCAGCGCGAGTGACGCACAGGTGGTCCTCCGGATGCCGGGTATGGAAGGAGTCAGTGGAGGTTGGAGAATGGGGCTCGTTGCAGAGCGTGAAGGTGCTACAGGGCGGGTCGCATCAGGTCACGGTGGTCGCATTCCAGCATGCCGCAGAGAAGGGCTGCACGCGAAGCCTGGCAAGGTTGCTGAAACGATCT
>JALOPK010000227.1 GCA_025453925.1 Candidatus Eiseniibacteriota bacterium
TGACCAATGGTATGCGCTCGTCGACGGCCCCGATCTTCTGCCCGACATCATGGTAGGACGGATGCCTGACACGAATCTCTCGCGTCTCGAGTATCTGTTCTCCAAGTCCATCGGGTACGAAATGGATCCTCTCATCCAGGGAACGTGGCAACGGAACGCTATCATGACCGCCATGCACAGCAATCCCCAACATGCCACGATCCTGACCAAGCAGGAGATCTCGGACACACTGGCGGCCTGGGGTATGAACGTGCGCGAGCGGTACAACGCACAGGCGGTTCCGGGCAACCTAATCCCCCTCATCAACCAGGGCGTCACGTTCTACAACTACCGTGGCGAATGGTGCGCCGAGTACGATTGGGGCGGAACGTTTGGGCCGTGGGATGTCGCCTACGTCAACAACACGAGGAAACTGGGAGTATGGACGATCTTGAGCTGCAGCAGCGCCGATATCGTCTATGGGTACCCGACCATCGCGGAACTCATGCTTCGGGTCGGCTACGAGAATCCCACATCTCCCCGGGGCGCCGTGGCACTCATCGGTTCTCAGGGCTACACCCACGCCAATTTCAACAATCCGCTGGACACGGGTTTCTACGAGGCATTCACGCGCCAGGGAGCCAGTCTCCTTGGGGAGGCCTTTGTCGCAAGCAAGGCGTACTTGTCAACGGTGACCGCCCCGACCGACAGCCAGGCGGCCACGCTTCGCGAGTACACAATTCTGGGCGACCCATCGCTTCAGGTCTGGACCGATGTGCCGGCGGCGCTGGCTGTCTCGATTTCCCCGCCGGCGGTACCAGAGGGTTTCACCACGAATGTGAGCATTCTGGCGGCGGACAGCACGACAGGGACACCCGTGCCGGATGCGCTGGTCTGCCTCCTGCGGCAGGATGACGTCTATGTCTATGGCTACACCGATGAGAACGGTAGCGCCGCGCTCCCGGTAACGCCTGAGTCAAGCGGGTCCTCGGGACTCTCCATCGGTGTCACGGTGACTGGCTACAACCGCATGCCCTGGTTCGGTACGTTGGAGACCCTGACGCAGCGGCCCGCTGCTCCCGAGAACGTGTCGGCGGAGCTCCACGATGGAACATGGACCATTCGCTGGAGCCCCGTCCTCGCCGACGAGCGAGGGCTTGCCGCCGATATCGACCGCTACGAGATCGAGATGACAACGGACGGTGACTCGAATGAAGGCGGCGTCGATTCCCTCCACGTAGTGTCCGGCACGTCGGCCACGCTGCTCCCGGCACCTCGAAACGCTTCCGCGCGCGTGGTCGCGATCTCTCGGGACGGGTTGCGGTCTCGGCCCTCCTCAGGCGTGGGTATCCTGCGCTGCGAGATCCACACGGGTGGAGGTGGACGATGAGTCACCTGGCACGACTCGCGGGGATGCCAGCCGGGTTCGAGCGACACGATCGGCCGGGTGGTTCATGGCGGCAGTCGCTCTCGCACCTGGCCGTGCTGTGCTGGGTCGCAGTGCTTGCGGTCGGCGGCGATGCCGAAACGTGGGTCGTGACTTCGGCCTCCAACACCGGAACTGGTACGCTCCGCGACGCGCTCACTCTCGCCAATGCCCACACCGGTCTGGACACGGTGTGTTTCTCCATCGCGGGTGGCACTCCCGCCGTGATCAGGGTCACTACGCCGCTGCCGGTGATCGTCTCGCCGGTGCTGATTGATGGATACTCGCAGCCTGGCTCATTGCCGGCCACCGAGGACGGCCCGGCCGCCATCGCAGTGCAAGTCCAAGGGCAACCATCGTTCCAGGGGTTCCGGCCTTCGGGCGGGTGCACGATCCGGGGCCTTGCCATCGGGGGATTCTCCGACGGTGTCTTCGTGGCCGGGACTTCCGGCGTGGTCATCGAGGGCAACCACATCGGCATCAACGCGGCAGGCACCGCGATTCTGGGCAACGAGACCGGAATCCGTCTGCACTCCGCGGGGCACGTGGTCGGAGGATGCGTTCCCGCGGCCCGCAATGTCATCTCGGGGAATGATCAGGCCGGAATCGTGATCGAGACCGGTGATTGGGGGACAGAACCGGGGCCGGGGAGCATAATCCAGGGCAACTTCGTCGGTCCCGACGCGACCGGTGGCGCAGGAGTGGGGAACGGTCAGTTCGGTATTCACGTGGCGCACAGCGCTGACAATACCCTCGGGGGCGTCGCCGCCGACGCAGGCAACACCATCGCCTTCAATGGAAGCGCGGGGGTGTTCATTGAGCACGGGGTCCGCAACGGCATTCTTTCCAACGCCTTTTACGACAACGGCGGAGTAGGGATTGACCTGATGTGGGACTACTGGGATTCCGATCCCGATGGCGTCAATCCCAATGATGTCGGTGATGGTGACTGGGGCGCCAACGAACTGCAGAACTTCCCGGTGTTGACCGGCACCGAGGTGCAGGGCGCATCGGTGCGCGTCGTCGGCACGCTACACAGCATTCCCTCGACCTCGTTTCGGATCGAATTCTACTCTGTGCCGTGCCCTGATGGCTCCGGGCACGGGGAAGGCAATGAGTTCATCGGCGCCACCCAGATCACCACAGATGGCGATGGCATTGGTGCGATAGACGCGACCATGTCGACTGCGATCGCGCCGGGGGCCTTTGTTTCCGCCACGGCGACCGATCCGCTCAACAACACCTCCGAGTTCAGCCAGTGCATTCCGTTCCAGGGAACCACCATTGTCAGGACTGCCGCGGATAGCGGCCCCGGTTCACTCCGGAATGCCATGGTTACGGCCAACCTCTCTCCCGGCGAAGACCTCATCACGTTCGCGATACCCGGCCAGGGACCGCACATCATCAGGGTTGCGTCTCCTCTGCCCCTTGTCTCGGATCGGGTAATCATCGACGGGTACACTCAGAGCGGCGCGGTCGAAGCCTCAGCGACGAGTCCGGCCGTGCTGATGATCCAGGTCGACGGCGCTCTCCTGGATGGCGATGCGAGCGGGCTTGTCCTGGAAGCCGATGGCTGCACCGTACGTGGACTCGCCGTAGGCGGGTTCCCGTGGTGCGGAATCCTGACGTCTTACTGTGATTCGAACACCGTCTCCGGCAATCACCTTGGGGTTGATGCAACCGGGACAAGCGTGTTCGGCAACGCAGTGGGACTCTACATCGATGCGGGCGTGGGCACGACAGTGGGCGGAACGGCACCCGCAGACATGAATGTGATTAGCGGGAATCTTCTGGCGGGGCTCGTCATGGCAGGCTCGGGAGACAGCGCCCAGGGTAACTACATTGGCACCACGGCGACGGGTGCGGCAGTGATGGGCAATGGCATCGGCGTAGTGCTGGGTGGCGGCGAAGTTCTTGGCGGAGCCAGCGCCTCCGCTCGCAACGTGATTGCCGGCAACAGCAGCCACGGGGTCGTGGTTGCGCTCTCGGGCAGCAGCGTGATGCAAAACTGGATCGGCATGCTGGTCGATGGCACCGTCGCGGGTAACGGCGGGGTCGGAGTCGGGGTTGGCATGGAATGGCTCGACATCGCCCAGGGGCAGTTGAGTCTCACGGGGGCTCCGGGGTACGCCGTGGACAACATGATCAGGGAGAACGTCATATGCGGAAGCACCGGGCTGGGGATCGATCACTATCCCGTGGGTCGGGGGGTGAACGATGACTATGACTCCGACGGCGGCCACAACTACCAGCAGAACTACCCGGTTCTCACGCAGGTCTTCGACTCTGAGGGCCAAACCACCGTGTCGGGCCTGCTGGCGAGCACCGCCAACACCAACTTTGTCATTGACTTCTACGTCAACGAGCTGCCGGATCCGACAAACTTCGGCGAGGGCCTTGTCCCTATCGGCACTCGGTCGGCGGTGACAGGTCCGGAGGGTAACGCGGTGGTCGGAATCGGCGTGCCAAGCGAATTCGTCCGGGGGCGCTTCGTGAGCTGCACCGCCACCGACCCGCAGGGCAACACGTCAGAGTTCGGGCCATGTCTGGCGGTGGGTGGATCCGGCATCGTGACGACCGCGGCAGACACGGGCTTGGGTTGTCTGCGTTATGCGATCGCTTCAGCCAATGCATCGGCCGGTGTTGCCTCCATCACCTTCTCCATCCCTGGCACGGGCCCGCATGTGATCCGACCACACTCCCCGCTGCCGCCGCTGCTGCGCGCCATCACCCTCGACGGCTACAGCCAACCGGGCACTCAGCCTGCCAGCGACAGTGAACCCGCCGTGCTGATGATCGAGCTCGACGGCACGCTGGCGGGCAACAGCGCCGATGGGATCACGCTCGGCGGAGATGGCGCATCCCTGGCTGGTCTGATGGTGACGGGGTTCTCCGGCTGCGGAGTCCGCATTGCTGGCGCGGGAAACACCGTCCGCGGTATGTGGATCGGCGTGTCAAATGGCGAATCCTCGTTGGGGAACACCGGGGCCGGCATTCTGGTCGAAGGTTCGGGGAATACCATTGGCGGCGCCGTCGCAGCGAGTCGAAACATCATTTCCGGCAACGAGGGCGACGGCATTTGCGTCGAGGGTGATTCTGCCGGCACCACCCACATCATGGGAAACTACATAGGCACTGATCCGGACGGGAGTGAGGCTCGGCCCAATGGTGGAGCCGGAGTTCGCACGGGCGGCGACGCCAGCATGATCGGCAATGGGCAGTCGACTGGGCGCAATGTGATCGCGGGGAATGCTGATGAAGGAATCGTCGTCGAAGGGAACAACTCCCGTATCCGCGGGAACTTCATTGGCGTTGATGCCGCTGGTGTGAATCCGCTGGGGAACGGCGGTCACGGAGTGTCGTTGGTGGCCGCCGACAACACGAGCGTCGGAGGGGAAACCCAGGGCGACGTCAACGTGATCTCCGCCAACGGAGGCGCGGGTGTATACGTGGGATTCATCGGGTCGACCGGGAATACGCTGATGAGGAACCTGATCGGAACCGATATCTCCGGCGCCCAACCTCTGGGGAACGGTGCGGCCGGCGTGTCCGTTCGAGGCGGGCTGAACACGACGGTGGGCGGCGTCTATCCGGAGCTGGCCAACATCATCGCCTTCAACGGCGGCGACGGGATCGAGGTGGTCACCGGTACCGGAAACGCTATTCTCTGCAATAGCATACTCGACAATGCGGCGCTTGGGATTGACCTCGGGTCGACGGGGGTGACGCCGAACGATGCGAACGATAGCGACAGCGGCGCGAACATGCTCCAGAACTTTCCCGAACTCGCCACGGCCAGCGTGGATTCCGGCGGATCGCTGACGGTGACGGGCGTGCTCTCGAGCAATGCGAACGGCAGCTACACGATTCGATTCCTCTGGTCCGCCACCGCCGACGGTTCAGGCCACGGGGAGGGCGCGCAGTGGGTAGGTGAACACGGCGTGTACACGAATCCGAGTGGCACGGCGGGGTTTACCTGTTCTTTCCCTCTGCCGGTGATGCCCACGGAAGGATCGGTCCTTACGGCCACGGCAACCAGCTCCACGGGCAACACATCCGAGTTCTGTGCCGCCCTTTCAATCAGCGGCCTCCCCGTGCAATGCCTTCCCGGGGCATCGTCGTTCGATCTGGCGCAGAACACGCCGAACCCGTTCTCGACGACGACCTTCATCCGGTTCTCCCTGCCGTCACCGCAGGACGCCACGCTCTCAATCTATGACCTCAATGGACACCTGGTGCGGCGGCTCCT
>JALOPK010000228.1 GCA_025453925.1 Candidatus Eiseniibacteriota bacterium
GTAACCGCACGAGCGAAGCGTTGACAGGGGGAGTGCAGGCCAGGTCTTGAGCCGCGAATTTGGTAAGAGACTTTGGAGTGCCGACGCCGTGGGACGAGGCGGAAGGCAATACAAGGCGCATCGCTATGGCGAGATGCGTCATGACTCTGCGCGGTCAGAGACCCTGTGCATGTATTAGACACCTCATACAGGAACCGGGAGATCCTACGCCTGGCCCAGAGAGAAGGCATTGCCTGGGTCCGCATCGGGAACCCTGAGGGGACACGCCGATGATGAACGGGATGAACCCGTGTTTTGTCTGGCCTCCATGAACAGCACCCGATTGCTTCTCCGACATCGCGTCGATTCTTTATGCCACACCACCGTCATACAGGAAGGACTGAACCATGGTCGGGACCTCGCGGGTGCTCATGTACGCATTGCTGGCCTTCTTCATCGGCGTCCCGGGCGGATGGGCGGAGCGTGGAGCAGGAGTGTTCTCCATCCCCTTGTCGGATGCCGGGGACGGCCTCAGAGTCGTCGAGCAGAGCGCCAGAGGTCTTGCGGTGGAGTATACATTCTCGCGGATCGACCGGCGCGACGTGCAGACCGAACGCGGTCCGATGACGCTCATCAGTATCCCCGGGCTCAGTCACAGCATGAGGCTCGGCAGTCCGAAACTACCCGTCAGCCGACGGCTCATGTCCGTGCCCCTCGGCGCGACCGTCACGGTGACGACCCGAAGCGCAGAGGTGCAGGAGATAGACCTGCGCGCCTGCGGTCTCGAGTTCCCGCTGCTGCCGACCCAGCCGCCGGTGCCAAAGAACAGGTCACCGGCCGATGTGACCTTGGCCTACGATGCGTCGGCGTATGCGGCACCCGGCTACGGCGATCGTCCGGTCGCCTCGGTGGAGGAACTCGGCGTGCTGCGGGGCGAGCGGCTCTTCTTGCTCACCGTCGAGCCGGTGATGTACGATCCGGTTGCACAGAAGATCATGGTGTACAAAGACATCCGGGTCGAGGTGGCGTTCAGTGGCGGAGATCGGGATCGGACGGAGCGACGCCGCGCCTCGACGTGGTCACCCTACTTCGAGTCGTTGTTCCAGCGGTGCGTGATCAACCACGACGCTCACCCCCGCAGGTCGGATCTGACCCGCTATCCCGTGAAGTACGTGATCGTGGCGGATCCGATGTTCGAGGCCCAACTGCCGCCGTTCATCGAATGGAAGACCCTCAAGGGTTTCGAGGTGACCGTCGCGTACACGGGAGATCCGGAGGTCGGCACGACAGCGGCTTCGATCAAGAACTACATCCAAGGGCTGTACGACGCTGCGACCCCCACGGATCCGGCGCCCAGTTTCGTGCTTCTCGTCGGGGACGTGGCGCAGATCCCCGCGTGGCCCGGCACGACCGACCAGCACGTCACCGATCTCCACTACGTGACGCTGGAAGGCACCGACCTGATGCCGGAAATCGGGATCGGCCGTTTCTCGGCGAACAACGCCGCGGAACTGCAGCCGCAGATCGACAAGACGCTGGAATACGAACGCTTTCAGATGGGTGATCCCAGTTTCCTGGGCGAAGCCGTCATGATCGCGGGGATCGATGCCAACTTCGCGCAGATCTGGTCGAACGGCCAGATCAACTACGGAACGACCTACTACTTCAATGAGGCCCACGGCATTCTCTCGCACACGTACCTGTATCCTACCTCCGCCGACCACGCCGCCGACATCATCAACGACGTCTCAAACGGCGTCGGGTACGCCAACTACTCAGCGCACGGGTCGGAGCAGGGGTGGGCGGATCCCGCCTTCGAGGTGGGCGACATCCAGGGCCTCAACAACGCGCACCAGTATCCGACGGTGGTGGGCAACGCCTGCGATACCGGCAAATTCAACGTGCCGACATGCTTCGCCGAGGCGTGGCTCCGTGCCGAGAACAAAGGCGCGGTGGGCTACATCGGCGCGACGAACAGCTCCCTCTGGGACGAAGACTTCTGGTGGGCGGTCGGGGCCGGCGCCGTGAACCAGTTCCCTACCTTCGAAGAAACCGGTCCGGGCGCCTATGACGGGATGTTCCACGACCACGGCGAGCTCTTCCCCGACTGGTTCACCACCCAGTACGGGTTCATCGTAGCGGGTTGCCTCGCCGTGGTGGAGGCGGGCAGTCCGGAAGCCGATTACTACTGGGAGATCTACGCCCTGATGGGCGATCCATCGTTGAGCACCTACTTCGGCGTGCCGGCCGCGAACACGGTGAGCCATCCCGGCCAGCTCACCGTCGGCGACGCGACCATGGCGGTGTCCGCCGACCCATGGTCGTACGTGGCGCTCAGCCGCGAAGGCGCGCTCCTGGCTGCCGCGCTGGCGGATGGAAGCGGTCAGGCGGTGCTTGAGTTCCAAGCTCTTGGCGCCACCACCGATCTCGATCTGGTGGTCACCCGCCAGAACCGTGAACCCGTGTTCGCACGGATTACGGTGGTTCCGGGCGACGGAGCCTGGGTGGTGACCACCGACGTGCAGATCGACGACACGCCGGACGGCAACGGCAACGGGCACCCCGAGTTCGCCGAGTCGCTCCTGATTACGCTGACGGAGCGGAACATCGGCAATGAGGCCGCGACAGGCGTCGAGGTGCGCATCTCGACACAGGATCCACATCTCTCGATCTCCGATTCCACCGAGTACTACGGCGAGATCCCCGCTGGTCAGGAGACCGCGGTCCCGAATGCATTCCAGGTCGTGGTAGCTGCCGGCGTTCCCGACAACCATCCGATCCGCGTCGATGTCGTGGCAACGGATGACTCCGGGCACATGTGGCCGGACCACTTTACGATCACTGCTCTCGCGCCCGTCGTCGGCATCTCCGACGCGGACGTGAACGATGATGGGACCAACGGCAACGACGTGCTGGATCCAGGGGAAGCGGCCGCCCTGGAGATCACCCTGCGCAACGATGGCGGCGCGGGCGTGCTCGGTGTCGTCGCCGTGTTGACGACTTCGGACCCCTACGTGACCGTCGGTGACGACACGGCGAACGTGGGACCCCTCGCCCCGGGTGACACGGCCGTCGCCGTCTACCCGCTCACCGCCGCCGCGGCAACTCCCCCCGGGCACATCGCCCGTTTCCACCTGCACATCATAGGCGCCAACTACGCTGCCGCCGATTCGCTCTCGCTGGATATCGGGATCGTGGCAGAAGACTTCGAATCAGGCGACTTCTCCGCGTATCCATGGGTCATGGGCGGGGATGCGCCCTGGGTCATCGCCACCACCGGCGTGTATGAAGGGGCCTATGCCGCCATATCCGGCGACATCGGCAGCTCAGAGTCCTCGGAGATGATGGTCGGCCTGACCGTGCTCGAGCCCGGGACGCTTTCGTTCCATTACCGGGTCTCATCAGAAGCCGCATACGATTTCCTGAAGTTCTACATCGACGGACAGCGGAAGCTGGAGGCCTCCGGCAATGTGGACTGGACGATGGCCAGCTTCAGCGTCTCCCCGGGCAGCCACACGTTCCGCTGGACATACGAGAAGGACCAGTCGGTCAGCAACGGAAGTGACTGTGCGTGGGTGGACTACGTCACGTTCCCCGCCCTCGCTGATTCCGCCGCCTTCCCCGAGATCGAGATCTCTCCGTTGGCATTCGACGTGGCCCTGGCAGCGGGACAGACGACGACCGAGCAGCTCCTCATCGCGAACGCGGGAAGCGCGAGCCTGTCGTACACGGTGAGCGTCACGACCAGAGGCGCCGGCGAGGAACCGGCGCGGCCGGTCAAGCTGGCGAAGGGCGAGGACGATCCGCGCATCGGCCGACCGGCGGGCAAGGGATCCGGCGGTCCCGATGGTCACGGGTATCGGTGGACGGATAGCGACGAGATTGGCGGCCCGCAGTATGAATGGATCGATATCGGCGGCGTGGGTGCCTGCCCGGGCACCGCCGACGACGGCAACTTCGGCCCCTACGAGCTGGGATTCCCATTCGGTTTCTACGGCGCCGACTACGAGTCCGTCCGGATCTGCAGCAACGGCTGGCTGTCATTCACCTCTGCGGCGACTTCCCTGAACAACGAACCGATCCCCAGCACAGCTGAGCCCAACGCGCTCATCGCACCCTTCTGGACCGATCTCGATCCCAGCAGCGGCGGGAGCATCTTGTACCACAGCGACCCGGGCAATGGCCGATTCATCGTCCAATGGGATCGCGTGCCGCCCTTCAGCGACACTCCCGACACCACGGTATCATTCACATTCCAGGCCGTGCTCCACGAGGATGGACGGATACTGCTTCAGTACAGGCGACTCGCCGGTCCGGTGGCGACGTGCACGGTGGGCACGGAAGACCCCACGGGAATGGACGGTCTCCAGATCGCTTTCAACCAGCTCTACCTCCACGACTCCCTGGCAGTGCGCATCGAGCCGGGGGAGTCGTGGGTTAGGGTCGAACCCATGAATGGCGAGGTAGCGCCCGACAGCGTGGATGTCCTGGGAGTGACCTTCAGCAGCGCGGGCCTTCCCGATGGAACCTACGCCGGCGGGATACCGATCACCATGCGCCTGGAAGGCGTGCCAACATCGGAGGAACCCGTCGCGCCCGCCCGGCTTGTCCTTGAGGCGATGCCCAATCCGTTCACCGTGTCATGCCGGTTCGGTGCCGGGAATGGCGGCGACCAGCCTGACTGCGTGAAGGTCTACGATCTCAGGGGCAATCTGGTCTGGCAGTGGGGGGGGCGGACGCGAGGCGCCGGGGTGGCGACGTGGATCCCGGATCCTTCCGTGGGCAGCGGCATGTTCATCGTGCGCGCGAGCGTGGGGGACCAGACGGACTCGAAGAGAGTCGTGTATCTGAAGTGAGCGGAAGGTGCATGTCGCACAACGGGAGAGGACGCCGACCCACCCGCACCTGACACCGAGGTCGGCATGTCACCGGCGGCCGCGGACCACTGCGCCGCGGTGCCGCCGGAGAATGCGGATGGGGCGACGTAGCGAAGCCGGAGAGACGGCCACTACGGGACGATCGGGGGCACTCGACCCAGGAAGGAGCGGCTGACGATGGGAGTGTTCCGATGCTTGGGGGGCGTCTTTCTCTTGATGCACATGGGGTGCGGGAAGGACGCTGTCCCTGACGACGCCCTGCCGCAGATGGACATGGTGTGGATCTCCGGCGGGACATTCCAGATGGGGTCGGCGAGCGAGTGGGCCGGTACGGATGACCACCCCGTTCATCAGGTGACGGTATCGTCGTTCTCCATATCACGACATGAGATCAACCAGGCGCAGTACGAAGCGGTGATGGACACGAATCCCTCGCGTTTCCGCGGGCCGGATCGTCCTGTCGAGCAAATCGACTGGTATGACGCCGCCATGTTCTGCAACCGGCTCTCCGAGATCGAAGGGCTTGCGAAGTTCTACGATGACGAGGACCTGCGCGCGAGCGAGAGGCCGGTGCGGATGACGTGGGAGGCGAACGGCTACCGCCTTCCGACAGAGGCCGAGTGGGAGTATGCATGCCGGGCCGGCACGACCTCGGACTACTACAACGGGAATGAGACGCAGGAAGTCTGCGTTCCCCTGGACCCCCGCCTTGACATCATCGGGTGGTACTGCGGCAACGCCGGCGATGAAACCCACGAGGTGGGGGAGAAGGCGCCGAACGGATTCGGCCTCTACGACATGAGCGGGAACGTGTTCGAGTGGTGCAACGACTGGTGGGGGGAGTACTCCGCTGACGCCCAGACGGATCCGACTGGGCCGCCGGATGGCACGCGCCCTGTCCGCCGCGGCGGCAGTTGGGGCGCGGCCGCTCGATTCTGTCAGTCAGCTGCCCGGGGGGCGGGCAGTCCCGACGGGGGCCACGACTACCTCGGGTTCCGTCCCGTCCGGAGGTAGGTGAACGGGCCGGAGAGGGTTCACCGACCGTCCGCCGCGATCACGGACACGCAGACAGGCCCGACTCCCGCCTGCCGCCCTGACCCTCCGCGCGGCACCATGGCCGCCCCCTGATGACTCCGCCACAGGCGCCCGTCACCCGCACCCCGCCTATCGCGACCGATGGCGGATCGGCGCCTTACCGCAGAGAGCGCCGAAGGACCATGGGGTCTTCATACTCGAAAAGGTCCGACCGGGCCGGGTCGTCGATGAATGCAAGGAGCGCTGCAGACTCGACGTCGAGCACCAGGTGACCGTTCGTCGATCCGTCCGCCGCCCCGAGTTGGCCGTTGTCGACCGCGTTCTGGAACGACTCGATCCTTGGCTGCCATACGATGAGCTCGTCGGGAGAGAGGAAGCGGTACTGGAAGAAGAGGAATTCGTCGGATGGAATCTCTGCGTCGAATGCTGCGAGGCAGAAGAATGACCGGTGCTCCCCGTGGGTCACGGTGAGTTCGCCCTGCTTCGTCACGAACGCGCTATCATCCCACGCCAGGCTGGCGACGCAGGCGACTCCCTCCTCGCGGAGCGCCACGTGGACTACTTCGTTCTCGAACTGCCAGGTGCCCGCGAAGGTTTCCAGCTCGGGAGTGTCAACGTCCGCAGGTAGGGGGCTGAGCGTGGTCACGCTGCTGCACCCCGCAAACAGGAGGAATCCGAACAGAACAACGGTACGCACGGGGAGCCTCCTTCTCTTCGCTGTTCGAGCGCCTCAAAGGCCGAGCATGCGAGCATGACGGACCAGTTGTGTGCCGCAAAGATACCGTACAGGCGTCACCCGGCAAGAACCGGTCTCCAGGGGCCCGTCGGTCCTCGGTGTCGGTATCCGCCTAGTGGCTTCGTCGTGCCGGGAGCGGTGCGTCCCGTGTCACCGGAGCTGTCAGTCACGGCGAGTCCTTTGGGATGAAGAGCCCCGCGGGATCGGCCACGGAAAAGCACGCCCGCATCAGATCGGGGTCTGCGGGAACGCAGGCGGCGGCCTCGCGGGCGTGCAGGACCTGCGTATGGGGGAGGGCAGTCAGGAAGTCTCCGATGTACTCCAGATCCTCGTCGCCGGCCATCCAGCCGCGCGGGTCGAATCGGGCGAGCGAGACCGGTCGTGAGTAGGCCCGCAGCGACTTGAGGCCACGGATGTTGAAGTACATCTCGAAATAGGACATGACCAGTTCCCTGAGGGTTCGATACAGGGGTTCGCGATACCGGAGCATGGTAGTGTTCGACTTCGCGATCGCTCCCCATTTCCCGTTGACGCGGAACGGCGCGATCACGTGGTCGTCGTCTTGTTCCGCGCGCAGGTCCATCACCAGCGGGGGGTGCCCGGCGAGTCGGAGCATTGCGGCCGCAAAGTAAGCTCCCTCAGCGCAATGGGCGGATGCGCGGCGGATCACGCAGTACGGGGAATGGCACGCATGATGGGTGGAGTACGGGGTCTGGTTCAGAAAGACCTGTATGTCCGCCGGGCTGCAGAACCTCTCCGCGAAGACCCGAAGCTCGGCGGTTCTCCGCTCGACTGTCTGACGCATCGCCATGGTCATGCTGGTGTCCTGCCGGAAAAGGGGGAGGGCCGACGTCGGTGTGATGCGGGCCCAATATGGCGCGCCTCCCGCCTCCGCGCAGCGGCGGCACCACTGATTCCTGAACGATTCCCGGTACTGCGGGTGCCGGGCTCGTCATCCATCCGGGGGACCGTCATCACGATGACAATGACGTGGATGGCCTGGAGAATCGCGGAGGATGCCGCGGGAGCGGAGGGCGGGTGCGGAGGCGGGCGCCAGCCCTGGGTGCGCAACGGGACGCCCGGTGGGGACTCTTGCCGGAGGAAGCACCGAGCGCTACCTTGAAAGGTTTGCGTTGGTCAGAAGACCAAGAGCCTTCCCTGGGGGTCGGTGCGCCCGCGAACACAGGAGACACTGCATGCTCAAGATGATGAGAGAGAACACCAAGGTGGTGCTGTGGATTGTTCTCGTCGGCTTTCTTGGTGGTTTCGTCGTGATTGCGTTAGGCACCGGGGTGCGCGGATGCGGGGACCTGGTGCGAAGTTTCGGCATCAAGATCGACGCGCGGGAACCCAATGTGGTGGGCGTGGTGAATGGAGTTTCCATCACGTTCGAGCAGTTCCAGCGCGAGTATGCTGACCAGAGGGAGCGGGAGCAGGCGCGCGTGGGTGACGCGTTCAACGAAGACGACCGAACCCGCCAGTCGCTTCGCGATCGCGCATGGCAGACAATGGTGCAGCGCATCGTGGTGTCCGGCGAGGCCGAGCGTCGCGGCTTCAGGGCGACCACACGGGAAATCGCGGAGGTCATCGTCAGCAATCCCCCGCAATGGATCCGGGAGCATCCCAGCGTGCAGACCGATGGCGCATTCGACATGCAGAAGTACCTTCAGGTCCTGCAGTCGCCCCAGGGGCCGGCCCGCATGCTGGAAGCGACCTACGGCGAGCTGCTGCCGATGCAGAAGCTCGAACAGAGCGTGATCATGAGCGGGCGGGTGACCTCGCTGGAGCGGCAGCGGGAGATCGATGCCCTGATGTCTCGCGTCGGCGCCACATTCCTTACGCTCCGTGACTACCACTTCCGGAATCCATCCGATGACGACCGTGTCCGGACCAGGGCTCTGGCGAGCGATCTTGCCGCGAGGGCTGGCAGCCCGTCGGACTTCGCCCGTCTTGCCCGCGACTACTCGTTCGGCCCCAAGGCAGAGGACGGAGGGCGAATCGGGAAGGTGTTCCGGGGGACTCGCGGTGCCGATGTGGACAGCATCATCTTCGCGATCCCCGTGGGCACGGCATCGGGGCCACTGGAGGTCGGCAATTCGTGGTACCTCTTCCTCGTCCACGAACGGGGCACAGAGAACGGGCAAGACTGGGCCGACATCTCGCAGATCGTGCTCAATGTGACGAGAGCCGTGGATGAGCAAGCCCTGAAGGCCTACTTCAGGGAGCATCGGGGAGACTACACCAACCCGCCACGTGCCCAGGTCATGATCGCTCGACTCCCCAAGAAGCCGTCCGCCGCGGACGAGACGGAGATCCTCGGGGAGATCACGGCCATTCGTGAGGAGATCGAGCACGGTGCTGCGTTCGAGGATCTTGCGAGAGTGGAATCGCAGGATGAAGGCACCGCGTCGAGGGGCGGCAACCTTGGCGAATTCGGCCGGGGGAGGATGGTCCCCGAGTTCGATGAGGTGGCGTTTGCGCTGGCGCCGGGCACGGTTAGCCAGCCCGTCCGCACCCAGTTCGGATGGCACCTGATTCGGGTGGATTCGATCATCAAAGGAACGGAGCCGACGGTGCGCGCCAGTCACATCCTCCTCAAGCTGGAGCCGGGGAGGGCCACACTCGACAGCCTGCAGGAGATCATGGAGAGCGTTGTCGAGCGCGCCCGCACGCTGGACCTCAAGAGGGCAGCGGAAGAAGACAGCATTGATGTCTCGGAATCGGCGCTCTTTCCAAAGGGGGCCCATGTCCCCGGCGTCGGCCAGATACCTGCCGGAGCCGCATGGGTTTTCAGAAGTTCCCCGGGTGACGTCAGCAACGTGTTCGAAACGGAGACAGATTTCGTCGTGTTCCAGACAGTGCAGGTCCTCGAAGAGCGGGAGGCCGACCTCGCCGAGGTCCGTGGCCGCGTGATGATGGCCTTCCTCAAGGAACACAGCGCCGCTCTCGCTGACAGTCACATGACTGAAGTGTCGCGGCGCATCGCCGCGGGCGAATCCTTCGAAGTCGCCGCGGAACGTGACAGTCTGCTGGAGGTGCTCAGGGATGTCCGCTTCGGCCGGAAGGACTACGCATCCGGCGTCGGGCGAGACGTGGAGGCCGCAGGGGCGCCCTTCGGCCTTCTCGATGGCGCGTCCGCAGGCCCTGTCCGGGGTTCACAGGCCGTGATGATCGCGCGGAGGGACACCAGTTGGGTGGAGGCCGGGGCCGATACCACCGGCCTGGATCGCCGTCTTGAGAACGAGGCCGCGCAACGCACGTATGGCGCCTGGCTGGACTGGATTATCGATCGGGCTCCAATCCTGGACTATCGAGAAGACTTCTTCGGGCTGTCCTGAGCGGCCGGGTGTGCGCCTCGCGGGGCGCACATCTGAGGTGCGGGGCCTCCGACGATCGGTTGG
>JALOPK010000229.1 GCA_025453925.1 Candidatus Eiseniibacteriota bacterium
GGCTGGGCACGCCCGGCTCGCGCTCCCTGGATACCCGCTCCTCCAGCATCGCGCGAATCCGCGACACGACGAGATCGATGGCGACGCGGTTGTGGGCGCCCTCGGGAATGATGACGTCAGCATACCGCTTCGAGGGCTCCACGAAGTCCAGGTGCATCGGCTTCACCGTGCCCAGGTACTGCTCGATCACGGACGAGATGCTCCGGCCACGGTCTTCGATGTCGCGGCGGAGGCGGCGGATGAACCGCTCATCGCCGTCGGTGTCGATGAAGAGCTTGATGTCCATGAGATCCCGCAATGCCTTGTGCTCGAGAACCAAGATGCCTTCCACGAGGAGAATACCCGCGGGCCTGATGGTGACCCCCGACGGCAGGCGGGAGTGGGTCTTGTAGTCGTATTCGGGGCGCTCCACACAGTCACCGGCGCGGAGCCTGATCAATTGGTCGATGAGCAGGTCCGTGTCGAAGGCCTTCGGATGATCGTAGTTGATGGCGCGGCGCTGCGCCTCCGTGAGGCTGCTGTGGTCGTGGTAGTATGAATCGTGGCTCAGGATCACGGCAGTGCCGCTGGGGAAGCAGCTCGCGATGATCCGGGCAACCGTCGTCTTCCCCGAACCGGTGCCGCCGGCGATCCCGATGACGACCTGGTGCGAAGCGCCCATCATTCCACCGTGACGCTTTTCGCCAGGTTCTTCGGCTGGTCCACCGGGCACCCGCGGTGGACGGCGACGTGGTAGGCGAGCAGTTGCAGCGGGACCACCGACAGCAGGGGCGTCAGGATTTCCAGGGTCTGGGGGATGTAGATCACGTGATTCGCCTTGCTGGCGATTTCAGTGTCCCCTTCGGTCGCCACGGCGATCACCTGGCCACGCCTGGTCCGGATCTCTTCGATGTTGCTGACCACCTTGTCGTACACCGAATCCTGGGGTGCCACGACCACCACGGGCATATCCTTGTCGATGAGCGCGATCGGGCCGTGCTTCATCTCCGCGGCAGGATACCCCTCCGCGTGGATATAGCTGATCTCCTTAAGCTTGAGCGCGCCTTCCAGCGCCACGGGGAAGCTGTATCCCCTCCCCAGATACAACGCATTTCGGCCGTTCACGAAGCGCGCCGCAAGCTCGGCGATCTCTGCTTCCCTGGCCAGGATCTGGCGCATCTGATCGGGCAAAGCCTGAAGCGCGCGGACCATGATCCGCCCTTCTGCGTTGGAGGTGTGCCGCTGTCGGCCGAAGTGGAGCGCGATCATGAACAGCACGGCCAGCGTCCCGGTGAAGGCCTTGGTGGACGCCACGCCGATCTCCGGGCCGGAACGGAGGTAGACACCGCCATCCGTGAGCCTCGCGATGGTCGAGCCCACCACGTTGACGATCCCCAGTACCCGCGCTCCCCTTCGCTGGGCTTCGCGGACGGCCGCGATGGTATCCGCCGTCTCCCCCGACTGGCTGATCGCGATCACCAGGTCTCCGCGGCCGACCACGGGATTCCGGTAGCGAAACTCGGATGCGTACTCGACTTCCACCGGCACCCGCGCGGTCTCCTCCAGCATGTACTCCCCGATGAGGCCCGCATGCCATGACGTGCCGCAGCTGATGATGATGACGCGCTGCACGTCAAGCAGCTCCTTGGGCGTCATGTTCAGGCCGCCCAGATGCGAGTCGCCTTCCGACTCGACGAGACGCCCGCTGATCGTACGCGCCAGAGCCTGGGGTTGTTCGTGGATCTCCTTGAGCATGAAGTGCGGGAAATCGCCTCTGTCGATTTCGCCCGGTTCCCAGCCCACCGCGTGCACCCGGGCGCTGAGATCCGCCTTTCCCACGACGCCCTGTACGCCCTCGGGCGTGATGGCGACAACCTCGCCGTCGTCGAGGTAGATCACCCGCTGAGTGTGTGGAGCAATGGCGGGGACATCGCTTCCCACGAAGTTCTCCCCATTGCCTACCCCCACGATCAGCGGGCTGCCGTTCCGGGCGGCCACCAGCAGATCGGGGTGACGGGCGGAGACGACGCAGATTCCGTAGGCCCCGATGACCTTGGTGGCCGCAGCGGCGACTGCGGCGAAGAGATCGCCGTCGGAGTACTCCTCGATGAGATGGCACAGCACTTCCGTGTCGGTGTCGGAGCGAAACCGGTGGCCGCGAGCAAGGAGTTCACGGCGAAGCTGCTCGCAGTTCTCGATGATGCCGTTGTGTACGACTGCGATGGTCCCGGAGCAGTCGGTGTGGGGGTGGGCGTTGATGGTGGTGGGTTCCCCGTGGGTTGCCCACCGGGTGTGCCCGATCCCCGTCGTCCCCCGGAGATCGACTCCCGCCAGCATCTCCTGCAACCTGCTCAGATTGCCGACCTCCTTGTACACTTCGAGCGCGCCACCGGTGACGACGGCGATGCCGGCAGAGTCGTAGCCCCGGTACTCGAGACGGTGCAGCCCCGCCAGAAGGAACGGGAGCGCCGGTCTTGTGCCCACATATCCTACAATCCCGCACATAGGTCATCCCTCTTCATCGGTGAGTAGACGCTCCGCGGCTCCGATCATCGCGGCAACCTCGGCGCGATCGGGGCTCTCGGCGATGATGCGCGCCACCGGTTCGGTGTTTGAGCGGCGCACATGCAGCCACCGGTTCGGCCAAATGAGCTTGAAACCATCACGCGTGTCCAGGGTGAAGCCGTCGAAGGAGGACTCCAGCGAGCGCGAGAAGCGCTCCAAGGCGTCCGGACCGATCGCCACCTTCCGCTTGGCCATAGCGTACTTCGGGATATCCTCCCACAACCGCGACAGGGTCTGGCCCGTCAGGGCCATGTGACTCAGCAGGATCGCGAGCCCCGCAGCCGCGTCACGACCGTGGTGGATACTGGGGATGATGATGCCTCCATTGCCTTCGCCGCCCAGACTTGATCCCACTGCCTTCATCGCAGCCACAACGTGGGCCTCGCCCACGGGCGTCCTGATGACGGGTACTCCCCGCCTCCCCGCGACATCATCTATCATGCGGCTGGTGGATAGGTTGGTCACGACCGGACCATCGCCCGGCCGCAGCATCGCCGCGGCGATGATGGCCAGGGTCGCCTCCTCCGGCAGGAGCCCTTCGCGGGTGCAGAGGGTCAGCCGATCCCCGTCGGGGTCGATGGCGGCGCCCACATCGGCCCCCGACTCCGCCACCACCGACGCCAACTCGCCGAGATGCTCCGGGATGGGTTCCGGCGTGTGTTTGAACAGGCCGGTCGGGTCCTCCCCGAGAACGGTGAGCCGCATATCCAGCATGCGTGCCAGCATGCGGATAAGGGGACCGGCAGCGCCATGGTTGCTGTCTACCACGACCCGAAGACCGCACCGCCTGATCGCGACGGCGTCGATCAACGGCGAGCGACCGATCAGCTCCGCGTGGAGAAGACCGATATCCGGCGAGGCAGCCGGCGCGGGCCATCCATCCCACGCCCTGCGGGGAAACTCGCCCGCCGCCCGCGTGTACACGGCCCGCGCCTGCTCGGCGGTGATGAACGCCCCATCGCTCTCGATGAACTTCAGCCCGTTCCACGGCGCGGGGTTGTGGCTGGCCGTGATCATGATGCCCCCCGACAATCCAAGGCGTTCCACCCCGACCTGGGCCCCGGGGGTGGTGCAGATTGCCGCCATCACGGGCCGGCAGCCCACCGATGCAAGGCCCGCACAGACGCTTTGAGCGAGCGCGGCGCCGGACGGCCGCGAATCGCGGGCGACCAGAACCGAGCCCTCCCGAGCGTACCCGAACGCGGCGGCGAGACGACTCGCCACCTCGGCGGTCAGCGCGGCGCCGACCAGGCCCCGCGCGCCGCTGACCCCCATGATCATACCGGAAAGATCCATACGTCTCGACCCTGTTCTACAGTGAGGGCCTCATGTGGCAGAACCGGATGACCCGCTGCCCCTCAAGAGCACCACCCCGGTGTCGTACGCCCGGCAGGCGACTTCGACGGCAGCGCGGACCGGCTCTAGTACCCCGGCCCCAGCGGGCTCATCCGCCCCTCGAGGGAGGTCCTCCGGAGCCGTGCATAGCCGGGTTTGATTACTTCATAGATGATGCGAAGACGTTCCTCATGGTGGATGAACGAGCTCTTCATGGCATTGATCGTAAGTTTCTCGATGTCGTTGAAGCCGATTCCATACAGCCGGTGCGCCAGCTCGAATTCATCGGTGAGCGTCGTGCCGCTCATGAGCCGGTTGTCCGTATTCAGCGTCGTGCGAAAGCCATACCGGTAAAACAGGCCGAACGGATGACTCGGTGTGTCGCGAACGGCGCCGGTGTGGAGGTTGCTCGATATGCAGATCTCCAGCGGAATGCGCTTGTCGAGCACGTACTGGGCCAATCTGCCCATGTGGGTCACGCGGCCGTTCTCGAGGGTCATGTCCTCGATCAGTCGCACGCCGTGCCCGATGCGGTGGGCGCCGCAGATCTGGATTGCCTGCCAGATCGATTCCTTGCCGAACCCCTCCCCGGCATGGATGGTGATGTTGAAGTTCTCCTGCTGGATGAGCTGGAATGCCTCCACGTGCCGCTTGGCGGGATATCCGCCCTCCTCCCCGGCGAGATCGAAGCCGACCACACCCTGATCACGAAATGCCACCGCAAGCTCCGCGATGCGGCGGGAGTCCTTCATGTGGCGCATCGAACAGATGATGAGTCCATAGTCGACGCCGAAGTCCCGCTTGCCGGCATCCAGGCCGGCCAGCACCGCGCGGACCACGTCCTCCAGGCTGAGGCCGCCGCCGAGGTGGAACACCGGGGCGAATCGGGTCTCCACATAGACGACATTGTCTTGCCGCATGTCCTCGAGCATCTCGTAGGCAACCCTGGACAGGTTCTCTTTGGTCTGCATGAGCGCACAGGTATGGGCAAAACCCTCCAGGTAGACGGGCAGGCTTTTCTGGTTGGCGCCGCGGTGGAACCACCCGGCCAACTCAGCGGGATCATCCGTCGGAAGCGCGTAGCCCACGTCCTTGGCGAGTTCGACGATGGTGGAGGGCCTCAGGCCACCGTCGAGATGGTCGTGGAGAAGCACCTTCGGGAAATCGCGGAACGGAAGAGACTCGGTAGCCAAAGGACCTCCGAAACTGAACAGAGTACGCTCACCTAGATTGAACCGTGAAAAAACGCGACGGACCCGCCCTGTCAACCGCTACCGCGCGCCGGAGAGACGCCGAATTCGATCTCGACCCATCTCGCGGCGGGGGGAGTTCACCGTCGACGGCCAGAAACCCTCCTCCCCTTCTTCCACTCTTCCATCCTTCCATTCCCTCCACTTTGGGTTTGCGATGTCGACTTGGCGCACAGCACGCCGACTACCCCACTCCTCAGGTGAGGGTCTCGTCGCTGAGGTCAATTCCCACCGGGCAATGGTCGGACCCCATCACATCGGATTGGATGAATGCGCGGGCAACGGCGGGGACAAGGTCATCGCTGACGAAGAAATAGTCCAGACGCCATCCCACGTTCCTTTGCCGGGCGTAGGTCTTGTAGTCCCACCAAGTGTACTGTCCCGGCTCATGGTTGAAGATCCGCAAGGTGTCCGTGTAGCCGTGGGCAATGAACCGGTCCATCCACGCGCGTTCTTCCGGGAGAAAACCAGTGTTCGTGACGTTCTCCGCCGGCCTCGCCAGGTC
>JALOPK010000230.1 GCA_025453925.1 Candidatus Eiseniibacteriota bacterium
CCGCATGGAGCACGTATGAGCACCGTCGCAATCTGTGACGCCCGGAGTGGCATCCCCGGCGCCGTCGTCCGTGCACTGGATGCGGTGGGGTGGCCCAACCTCATCCAAACGGGAATGCCCACGTTGCTCAAGGTGAACCTGACCCACGATCTCCTGCTCCCAGGCGCCATCGTTTCCCCGGCGGTCGTGCATGCCGCGTACCACTGCATGGTCTCCCGACTCGGCCCGACCGTCGTGGCGGAGACGAATCAGGTCGTGACTGATGCCGACCGCGCCTTTGCCTGTTCCGGATTCGACCGGCTGTGCCGGGAGCTTGGGCTGGAGTGGCACAATATGTCGCTCCACGACTGGGTCCCTTGCCAGATCGACGGTGAGACACTGCTGTTGCCGTCTATCACGCGAACTCATCAGGTGGTGAATCTGTGTGTGATGAAGACGCATTTCCGCGCGACCGTCTCCGGCGCCTTGAAGAACTTCTGGGGTTTCCTGGAGACAGGAAGGGAGCGATTTCATGGTGATCTCGCCCGGAAGGTCGCCCAGTTGCACACGTTGATTCCCTGCTCTCTCCATATCATGGATGCGGTGGTGGCGATGGAAGGCAATGGGCCAAAGAGCGGGACGCCGAAGGAGGTGGGGCTGGTTCTCGCCTCGTCGGATCCCGTTGCCCTGGACGCCACGGCGGCCCGACTCATGGGGTTCGACCCATCCGGTATCGCCCATATCCAGGAATGCGCGCGGCGAGGCATCGGCATCGCGGAGATCAGTGAAATTCGCCTGGTCGGAGATGCCGCCGATGTTCCAGCGATGCGATTTGTGCCCGCCCGGGAGAACTTCATTGCCCGGGTTGAGTCGAGGGTGCGGAAGTTCCGGGGGAGCGGCCGTCCCTTGCGGGGGAAGCCGCTGGAGGCGCTGGTGTGGGGGGCGCGAACATGGTATCGTTTCGCCTACGAAGCGTTTGGGACCCGGCGGCGCGTGGATCGTTTCCTGCACTCCACGGGATTTGATGGCGAATGGCGGCGGCGATAGGAGACCCTGCCGGCGAATCCTGCTCTCTCTTCGATTCCGGCTCCCGGGGCGGATGCACGGGGCAGGAGCGTCTGAACGCGGTGATCCGAGGCGCCCACAGCAATGGTCAAACGGTCCTCGATCGCGTCGGGTGACCGCTATGTGCCGGCCCGCCTGAGGGCGTCCGCGGGATCCAGTCGCGCGGCGCGGTGGGCGGGGGCTATCCCGGCGACCACACAGGTGGCTAGCCCAAGAGAAAGGGAGATCAGCGCGAGAGCCGGGTTGAACTCCCGCCACGACGGCGGCAAGTTGGCGGCAATCGGCACGAGGGCCTCCAGTGCGTTCCCCATGACCACCTGGAGGCCGATGGCTGGCAGCAACCCCAGCGTGGCGCCCGCCAGGCCCAGCACGGCGGCCCTGGCCATGTAGATACGACGAACGTCGCTCTGGGAGGCGCCCAGCGCCCGGTAGACGCCAATTCGTTCCGCCTGATGCGTGACTTCCAACCCCAGTGTGCTGGCCGTGCCCACGCCGGCCATGACGAGGAAGAGCACTACGATGGCGGCGATGGCGGCAGACAGGTACTTCGACAGGAGCGCTATCTTCTCCGCCAGCTCCCGGGGATTCGAAATCTGCAGCCCGAGGCTTTCGATGTCGCGCCGCACGCGATCGACAATGCTGCTCGATGCCGCCTCCACGTGAATGCTGGAGTACTGCACCGGCGTGCTCTCGCCATGGAACCAGCGATGCCATTCCCGGGCATAGGCCTCGGGAGCCGTCACCCCGGTCACCGACACCGCATCGGATAGACCGACCACTTCGCATCGAACAGACAGCACTCTGTCCCGGGGCAGGGCGGGGACGAAACTGGAAGTTCCGAGGAACAGAGTGAAGTGACGACCGACCAAGGCGTTTCTCGATAGTCCCGGGAGGTTCTGAGAGCCCGCGAAACCGCTGTTGTAGAGGTCGATGAGTTGGGAACTCAGCACTACCGGGACGGCTGCGCCGGGTTCCCGGTGCACGAAACCCGGCGGTCTGTTGCCCGCCGGGAAGAAATCGCCCCCCACGCCATACACCGCACAATCCGTGGAAAACGTCGTACCGAGAAGGTCTCCCACCAGGCTCACGGGCATCGCGAGCACGAGTTCGGGCCATGCCGCCTCAACGCCTTCTATGGCACGAACCGATTGCAGGGAGCGGTCGTCCAGCGACGAAAGGGGCGTGCCCAGCCGCAGGAAGAGCAGGTCGACCTGACGGGCCGTCACCACCATGCGCGTGATGGGGAGGCGGGAGAGCAACCCCGACACGCCGGCCCCGTGGAGGCTCCAGGCAATGGAGAGGAGGACAAACGTGGTTCCCGTTGCCATGGCCAGGGACAAGAGCGGCGCGACGCTGGAGGCCCTCCTGCCCGCCAGGGAGCGTACCGCCAGGGCGAGAAGGTTGCGGGTGATCACAGCGGCACGACCCTCCCTTGGTCCACGACGAAGGTCCGTTCTACCACCTGGAGACATCGCCGGTCATGAGTGGCCAGCAGGAGCGAGGATCCTTCCTCGCGAGCACCCTCGATGAGCAGCGAGAGTATGGTCGCTGCCGACGAGTCGTCTAGGTTGCCAGTCGGCTCATCGGCGAGAACCAACGCCGGGCGAAGCAGAAGGGCCCGGGCGATCGCCACCCTCTGGCGTTGTCCTTCCGAGAGATTCTCGGCGGCGGCGTCCAACCACGGGGCGAGACCAAGCCGTCCGAGAAGGTCCCTGACGCGGGCCCGATACTCGCCGGCGGGTGCGCACCCGAAGTAGGCAGGCAGCAAGGCGTTCTCCGTGGAGGTCATGCCCGGGAGCAGATGAAAGTTCTGAAACACGATTCCCATTCGCCGGGACCTGAGCCGTGCCAACTCCCTGTCGCGAGCGCGGCCAACGTCGACGCCGAGCACCGTCAACGAGCCGGCCGTTGGTCTCAACAGCCCCGAGATCATGTTGAGAATCGTAGTCTTGCCGCTCCCGGACGGCCCCACCAGAGCGCAGATCTCACCGGGCATGACCTGCATGCAGGCGTTCACCAAGATGTCTCGCCGGTTCTTGCCGACCGCGAACCCCACGCCCTCGAGCACGAGGGCCGGCGTCACTGAGGCCATGCCGGCAGATACTCAGACCAGCATGCCGGCGATGGTCGCGGTCATGTTGGCGGCCAGGGTGCCCCCGATCATCGCGCGCAGCCCGAGCCTGGCGAGATCGTGCCGCCGGCCGGGTGCGATGCCTCCGATCCCGCCGATCTGGATTGCGATAGAACCGAAGTTGGCGAACCCGCACAGCGCATAGGTGGCGATGACCACACCGCGGTATGTCATGGGTGTGCCCGACGCCAGGATGTCGCCCAAATGGAGGTAGGCGACGAACTCGGTCAGCACCACCTTCTCACCGAGAAGCATCGCTACTGTTCCGCAGTCCGAGAGCGGGGTCCCCATCAACCATGCAACCGGCCAGAAGACCACCGCGAGAATCCGCTGAAGCGAGAGCCCGTCCAAGCCCACCAGTCCCCCGAGTTCCCCCAGACCGTAGTTCAAGGCGGCGAGCAACGCGACGAATGCCAGCAGCATGGCCGCCACATTGAGGGCAAGATTGAGTCCATCGCCGGCGCCCCGCGCGGCGGCGTCAATGACATTCACGTCGGGTTTCTCCACAGTCATTCGCACCCTCCCTGCCGTCTCCGGGGTGCCGCGCTCAGGCAGCATGACCTTGGCGATCAACAGGGAAGCGGGTGCACTCATGACGCTGGCCGCGATGAGATGCCCCGCGATCTCGGGGAAGCTCCCCGAAAGCATGCCGACGTACGCCGCCATCACGCCCCCTGCCACGGTGGCGAATCCCCCGGTCATGACGGCCATCAGCTCGCTCTCCGTCATGGTGGAGACGTACGGCCGCACCACAAGCGGGGCCTCAGTCTGCCCGACGAAAATATTGGCGGCCGCCGAGAGCGACTCGGCGCCGGACGTCTTCATCGATTTCTGCATGATGATGGCCATGAGCTTGACGACCCACTGCATGACCCCCAGGTGGTAGAGAATCGTCATAAAGGAGGAGAAGAAGATGATCGTCGGAAGAACATTAAACGCGAAGTAGGCTCCGGTGTTCGCCCAGGAAGTCTGGGAACTCGGGAGGATCGGGCTGTCGATACCGCCGCCGAGTGGGAGACCCACGGGTACATTGTTGCGGACGAGATTCCCGAACACGAACCTCGCGCCCTCTTCGGTGAATCCAAGGAATGTGACCACTGCCGTGTTCATCGCGGAGAAGAAGGCCCGCCCCGGTCCGGTCTTGAGCACGATGAGGGCGAACGTGAGTTGCAGGGCCGTACCCCAGATGATGGTGCGCCAGTACACGTGCCGTTTGTGTCGGGAGAACAACCACCCGATGGCGATCATCCCGACGGTTCCCAGGAGACTGATCAGCCGCTCGAACCAGACTCTGTCCTGGCTCTCGTCTCGGAGGTTTGCCATGCGCTGCCGGATTTCATCGGCCTGGCTGTGCTGCCGCGCCGGCTCCCCTGTGTCCGCCACCGCCTCCTCCGGTGCTCGAATCTGGGCTTCTTCCGCCACCTCTTGGGCGCGGGCGACACCACCGGTAATGCCCGCCATTCCGAGAACAACAGCGGCGATGAGAGCGAGAATACGCGGCATCGACTCCTCCGAGGTGTAGGGCTGACGGCGCAGAAAGAGCGGTTCCCCCGCTGAATCGGCGGCGACCGCAAGGAGCGACAGGAATATCCCGCTGATGCCGGTCGTGTCAAGCCGGGTTCGTGCCCGGGAATCCGGCGAACCGGGATGCAGGGACGCGGACGACATGACATTCCGTCGCATGCAGACCGCTCAAGAGGCGCCCGTCTGCCTCTCCCGAGGATCGGGTGTGCTTCCCTCCGAGACGACGCGCTCTCGCGACGACGCAGTGGCCCGGTGGTTTCGGTGCATGGCCATTGAAGAGGAATGGCGGGGGGCTCCGATGTTGTGGGCGAGGTCTCTGAAGCAAGCAGACTGCGTATCTCGAGTAGCCCGGCCCGTACTTCGTGGAGGACGGCGAGGGGCGAGGGCGCCTCGAACAGGAGTTCCGTCTGATTGCCCGTGTGTGCCATCTGGAGCAGACGGTGCACCTTGCGGTCGGCTCCTTCAATCGTGTATCCTTCGTCATGCAGGAGGTACTTGATCAACCTGATGACCCGGAGATCCCGTTCGCGATACGCACGGTTTCCCGACCGGTTCTTGGAGGGGCGAAGGTTCCTGAACACGCTCTCCCAATACCTGAGGACGTGCGGCTCCAGGCCGACCATCTCGCACACTTCGCCGATGGAGTAGTACAGCCGCTGGGACGGCCGGTCACGACTCGCCATTGCCTGCTTCCCGCCGGCCTGGTCGGTCCTGGTTGAGACTCCCCGCTGATTCGCTCCGAGCGCGGATGAGGGACAGGGATCGCCCATCCTCGGTTTTCGGATCTCGAAGCATGAGCTCGGTCATGGCCTGCGAGGGCGCCAGTCCCTCAAACAGAATCCGGTGAACTTGGGCGGTAATCGGCATGACGACGTCGTGCAGGAGGGACAGGGCCAGGGCGGCCCGCGTGGTGCGTACCCCCTCTGCGACCATGGTCATGCCCGCGAGGACCTCGGAGAGCTGACGGCCACGGCCGATCTGCTCACCCACATGGCGATTCCTGCTGTGTTTGCTGACGCAGGTGGTGATCAAGTCTCCCATCCCCGCGAGTCCGGCGAAGGTCTTCTCTCTGGCCCCCATCACCGCGCCGAGTCTCGCGATCTCGACCATGCCGCGCGTCAGGAGCGCACCCTTGGTGTTGTCGCCGTAGCCGAGGCCGTCGGATATGCCTGCGGCCAGTGCGATTACGTTCTTCAGGGCCCCTGCGATTTCAACCCCGACCAGATCGTCCGTCACATACACGCGGAATCGCTCCCGCGCGAGAATGTGCTGTGCATGGGCAGCAACCTGTTCATCGGGGCTGGCCACCACTGCCGCGGTGGGTACCCCCCGGGCGACCTCGTCCGCCAGGCTTGGCCCTGACAGCGTCACAACCCTGCCTCGCCAGGGGTCGGGCAGCACCTGGTCCAACACCTGGCTCATGCGCAGGAGACTACCCTCCTCAAGGCCTTTCGTGGCGCAGATGACCGTCGAGGTGGGGCCGGGATCCGAGAGGAACCGCATTCTGGACACCACCTCCCTGACGGCGTGGGATGGAACCACCACCAGCACATGCAGGTTGTCACCATCGAGAACGGGCTCCGGCAGGATGGTGATCCTTGGATCCAGGGAGACGCCGGGGAGCAGCACCGGGTGAGCCCTGGTTCGCACCAGAGCCTCATACTCGTGGGGCAAGGGGGGCCAGAGAAGCACCTCCAGAGAGGCGGGAGCGAGGAGGTTCGCCAACGCCATACCCCAGCTGCCCGAGCCCAGGATGACGATCCTACCGGCCACGACGAGGCCTCTGCTTCAGTTCAAGATGGAACCCGATCCCATCCAGGTTGAGTCTCTCGCTCAGCGTATTGCGAAGATAGCGCACGTAGGACGCAGGGAGCCCCGCAGGGTCGTCCACTCCGATGCGGAACAGGGGAAACTGACCAGGTTCCTGGCTGATGGAGCGGAGGCGGTTGAGTCTTCCTCGATTCGAGGGCGGCGGATTGGCGGTCCTGACATGCTCCAAGGCGGCAGCGAGCCGGTCACCGGATATGCGTTGGGAACGCCGGGCTGCGAGCTCCGTGAAGACCCCGGGCAGAGCGCGCATTCCCCGGCCGGTTTGCGCGGACACGTAACGGATCTGCACCCGCCGGAGGAACCCCAGGCGTTGCGCCGCCAAGTTCTTCCACCGGAAGCTTTCGGCAGTCCCGTGCTGGATGAGGTCCCACTTGTTGACGATGAGCACGACTGCTTTTCCCGCCAGCATCGCCTGCTGCGCCAGCTTCACTTCGACGATCTCCAGATCAGGCGACTCCGCGTCATAGACCAGAGCTGCCACCTCGCAGCGTTCCAAGGCCCCAAGGGCCCGAAGGTAGGCGTAGTAGCCGATACCCTCCTCACGGGTGCTGCGTCGCCTGATACCAGCCGTGTCGATCAACCGGAGCTTGCGCGAGCCGATGACGGCCACGGTGTCGATCGCATCCCGGGTCGTCCCCGGCCGGTCGTCAACCACGGAGCGTTGCGACCCGACGAGCCGGTTGAGCAGCGAAGACTTCCCAACATTGGGTTTGCCCACGATGGCAACGGCAGTGGCGTCACCATCGGTTTGCCAGGCTTCGGCAGGCGGGAGTGCCCGGGCGATCTCCTCGCGGAGAGGCGTGAGACCACGCCGGCCCAGTGCCGAGACCAGAAGTGGGTCCCCCAGCCCTAGTGAAGAATACGCAAGCCCCAGAGGGCCGCCACTTTCATCGTCGATCTTGTTTGCCACCACGGCGACCCGACCCTGGCCCTGTTGGAGAAGCCTGGCAATGGCCTCGTCGTCGGTAGTCGGAGGGATCCGGCCGTCAACCACGAAGAGCACGAAGTCGGCTTCCTCGCACGCCAGAAGTGCCTGCTCCTTGACGCCGAGCTCGATGCCGTCCCGGGGGTCGATGAGGAGACCACCGGTGTCCACGAGAAGGACATCCCCGGAGGTCGTGCTGAGGGCGTGGTAGACCCGGTCCCTGGTCACACCGGGCTGGTCATCCACGATGGCCAGCCTCCGCCCGATCAGGGCATTGAACAGGGTCGATTTTCCGACGTTCGGCCGGCCGACGATTGCGACGACACGATTTCCCCGTAGGCTCACGACACCCTCCGTGCGTCAGCGGGGGGAACGGAAAAGGGTCACCGGTGAACCCGATGACCCCTGGAGCGGGAGACGGGGTTCGAACCCGCGACTTACAGCTTGGGAAGCTGTCACTCTACCAGCTGAGTTACTCCCGCTAGGCTCAAGAAACGAGCAAGTTTCTAAGGAACCACCGAGCAGCATGCTTGTCAAGCGCAGGCGCAACTGTTTTCCCCCGGCACGGGGCCGACCAGCTCGTCGGAGTAGGCGAGGAGTCCCGGAAGCCCGTCGCGAATCACGCGGAGGTACTGCTCCATCCGCGGCACCGCGAGTTGACCGTGAAGCTCCGCGAGCCTGCTCCGGCCCGGATCACGGACAGCGTCTCTCGCCATCAGGTGCATGCCCACCATATCCGCCGCCATGTACACCAATCGTCCTGCGTGGAGCTCTGAGAACCGTGCATCCGCGCGTTGACGGGTCACCTCCACCGCCCGTGCAAGGAGATCGGACGCCTCGCGAAGGGCGGGGGGAGCTGTGTCCCCGAGCCAATGACGGGATCTGAACTCATCCGCCCACTCGCTGGCCACGCCCGACATTACCGCTCCCACGCAGGCGACTACCTGAAGCTGTGACGTACCCTCGTAGATGTTGGTGATCCTGGCGTCCCGATAGTGCCGCTCCACGGAAAAGTCCTTCATGTAGCCGGATCCGCCCAGCACCTGCATGGCGTCGTAGGCAACCTTGTTCGCGGTCTCCGTCGATACGAGTTTTGCCAGGGGTGTGAAGAAATCGGCCTGGCGGCTGATCTTCTTGGATCTGGTCCTTTGCGCGACGTCTCCCTCCTCGACTCGTGCCCGGAGCTGGCGGTCGAGATCAACGATCATGCTGGCTTCCACGATCAGAGTCCTCGTGAGGAGTGTGCCCAGGCGCATGGTGGTCAGCATCTCGGCAACCGCCGGGAAGCGCACCACGGGCTTCTTGAACTGGATTCGTTCCTCGGCGTACCGCCGGGCCACACGGCAGGCGGCCTCGGAGATTCCCAGGGCTTGGCAGGCGACGCCAAGGCGCGCGCCGTTCATCAGCGCCATCACGTACCGGATCAGTCCCATCCTCCGCTTGCCGATCAGCACCGCCGGCACGCGGTTGAACTCGAGTTCGCACGTTGGGGAACCGTGTATCCCGAGCTTCTCTTCAATCCTCCGTACGCGCACGCGTTCGCCGCCGTCGCACAGAAACAGCGAAAGACCGCGGCCGTCCGTCGTACCGGGCTCCGATCGGGCGAGCACCAGCAGCACATGGCCGCAGCCGTTGGTAATGAAGCGCTTCACGCCGTCGAGATGCCAGATCCCGGAGGCGGGATCCTCCGTCGCGGCCAGTCTGACCGACTGCAGGTCTGAACCCGCGTCCGGCTCCGTCAGTACCATGGCGGCCGTGAGTTCCCCACGGCACAGCCGTGGGAGGTACGACTCCTTGATGCTCTCATCAGCGAAGTCGTTGATCGTGCTGGCGATCTCCTGCAGCCCGAACAGGTTCATCAGCGAGGCGTCCGCGCGGGAGACAATTTCGATGGCCAGAGAGTAGATGGTGCAGGGGAGATTCAGGCCCCCGTACCGCCGGGGGATGGTGAAGCCCATGAGATCCGCGCGCGCGAGGCGTATGAGCGCCTCCGCCGTCGCCTCGGCGTAATGAACGGTGTTGTTCGCGCGGTCAAGCGTGCACCCCGCTTCATCCACTGCGCTTGCGTGGGGCGCGATATCGTCGGCCGCGATGGACCCCACGACCTCCAGCACCCGCCGGTAGCTGTCCCTGGCGTCCGCCACCGACTCGGGGGCAGACGGGAAGCGATCCTTCTCGCCAAAATTCCTCTCCGTGAGGGTGATGATCTCATCCAGATCGGGCCGGTCAAGGTGGAATCGGATGTCGGGGTTGTCGGTGAAGAAGTTTCCCATGGCTATGACCTGCTCCTGTATGCCTTGAGGATCTTGGCCACTACGTCGCGCACCTCGCCGACTATGGCATAGTGGGCGATCTCGAAGATCGGGGCCCCCGGATCGGTGTTGATGGCCACGATCCTGCCCGCGCCATCCATGCCCGCCCTGTGCTGGATGCTGCCGGAGATGCCGCAGGCGATGTAGAGTTTCGGCCTCACCGTTGTTCCCGTTTGGCCGACTTGGTGTTCACGGCCGATGAGCCCCGCGTCCACCGCCGCTCTGGATGCGCCGATTTCCCCTCCCAGAAGGTGAGCAAGTTCGCGGAGTTGGGCGAATCCCTCCACGGAACCCACTCCGATGCCTCCGGCAACGATGACCTGTGCCGCCTTGAGGTTGACGGTGCGCGGCTTGTTCTCCTTGCGCAGGACTTCCACCGCCAGATCTTCGGGCAGAATGCGGACCGGCACGGACTCCACGGTGCCCGTCCGCTGCTCATCGGGCCGTCCCAACGGCATGACGCCCTCGCGGACCGTCGCCATCTGCGGTCGTGTCTCAGGGTTCACGATGGTGGCGATGATGTTGCCGCCGAATGCCGGGCGAATCTGGAGGAGGAGATCGTCGTATCGCTTGCCCTTCTGCTCGTGGGAGCCGATGACCAGATCCGTGCAATCCGCGGTCAGCCC
>JALOPK010000231.1 GCA_025453925.1 Candidatus Eiseniibacteriota bacterium
GGGTACCGTTCGGCAACGGCCACGGCAAGGTCACGACGCCCGACTTCCGAGGCCCGGCGACCGAGTCCGTCGCAATGAACCAGCCTGACCTCAAGGTGATCTTCAGACTGTAGGAGCCGGCGCCGGGAGCGGGACTCCCCCGCCTCAGTGCATGAAAGACAGGCGCGGTGCCCTTCTCAGGACACCGCGCCTGAGGTGTTTCCGGTCGGCGGCAGGGGCACGCCGCAGAGCGACATGGCTACAGGAGGGAGGGATGTTCCATTGCGGAGTGCGGAGCGGCCCGCTGCGTGGGCAGTCGCAGCGCGCAATCGGCAGTCACGAAATCCCCCACGATCCCCCTTTACGAAAGGGGGGAGGTCTCAGAGGCGTCAGCTCGCGCCGGAAACGTCTCGAACGCGGAGTGCGGAGCGATGGATCCCGCAGAGGGTTCCCCGGGAGTTCAGTCGGCGCGGATCAGGAAGCGTTCGGCCGTGCTTCCCGATGCGCTGAGGCGGACAAGGTAGACGCCCGCCGGCACCAAAGCGCCGCCGTAGTCCCTGCCATCCCACGTGACCCGGTTGGGACCCTCGGCGAAATGCCCTTCGCCAAGATCTCTGATCCGGCGACCCGCCAGGTCGTGCAGCCCGAGCCGGACGGATGTGGCTGCCGGGAGCGTGACGATCATCGTTGCGACCCCGCGGCAGGGGTTCGGCGCGCAGTGCAGGGATAGTGCGGAGGGGGCCGGACGGGGAAGGGCCGCGAGCGCGCCCACACGGAAGCACGACCCGGCGCAGAGCGGTCCACGCTCCACTCCGTCGAATGCATAGGCGCGCCACCAATAGACGCCGTCGGCCAGGTGAGGGGCGCGCCATGACGCCAAGTCATCCTCCGCGGGGACCTCGGGCGAGGAGGCGATCCGGGTGAGGAACAGGGAATCGGCGTAGAGAAAGAAGCCACAGGCCAACGCATCGCCATCAGGGTCCGCCGCAGGGGCGACCGTCAGAACCGGGGCAGGCGTGTCCATCACGGATCCGTTCGGAGGGCTGACGGGGGCGGGTGCGGCGGGAGGGAGATTGCCGGGGGCCGGCCCCACGATGAGCACATCATCGACATGCCACCCGTCGGACGTAATGGACACATCGGTCTCCAGCCGGAACCGCAGGGTGAATGAGGGGGTCGCCCACCCGTCCAGGGGCAGTTCGACCCGCTCCCACCCGTGGCTGGTTCCGCTGTACTGCGGACCGACCTGACGCCACGAGGCGCCGCCATCGGCGGACGCCTCGACGACGCAGTGGTCATAGCTCTCCTCGGTCTCGCGGCGCTGCCAGAATGACAACGTCGCCGACGGCGCCAAGGAGAGATCAAGCGGTTGGGCCAGCCGAATCCACGAGTCTGTGTAGTTTTCATAGTCGCCTCCCGGACTGTCGGTCATGGATCCCGACGGCGAGCATGCATCCTCATTGGTGATCTCCCAGGTTCCCGTGGCGACCCACGCCCCCTGTCCACGCTCGAAGTCATCAAAGAAGAGCCCGGGAGGCCGACCCACCATGCAGCGCACCGATTCTTCACCGCGGAATCCTCCCGTCACGATCCGTACCATCAGGGCCACGACATGGCCTTCGGGGGCGGCCGCGTCGACGGTGAGCGTGAGGGGATTGCCGGTCGCCGCGGTGTCGCCGGCAGCCAGCGCGATCAGCGAGGAGGAGGCCTCATGCAACTGCACGTAGGCATCGTCGGTCATGACGGTGACCAGTGCGGCGTCGGCGTGAGCCGCGAATGCGCGATTCTCGATTTCCAGCGTCAGGCATACCGTTTCGCCGGGATCGATCCTGCCGTCGCCGTTCCCGCCGGAAACGCCCCATCCGGCAACGGCAAGCCAGGCGCCGGCGCTCTGCGCTGCATACAGCAGCGGCCAGCGGCATTCATCAAGGAGCTCCGGCACTTCCGACTCCGCGGGCCAGAACCCCGATCCCCCGACCTCGATAGTGGTCGAGATGACCGCGTCTTTGGATTCCGTCTCTCCGTATGCCCAATCCAGCATCATGCCGCTGCACAGGTACAGCACTTCGGCGGGCTGGGCGACCACGTAGCCGTTCCGGCTCGACATGCGCCGGCCCCAGGCGCGGAGCGGGTCGTCATGCGGCGTGGGGGCACTGGTATAGCCCCAGGGAATCAGCGTCGCTCCCAGAAAGGAGTGCATCGACACATGGGTCGAGAAGCGCCCCGAGGCGATGAACGAGATCATGGCCTGCGTCTCGGGCTCCGATGCGGGCGACGGTCCGCGGTAGATGGAGCTGGAAGGAACCGGCGACGATCCGTTGTCGAGTCCCCACTGGAACGGGTAGTTGCGGTTCAGGTCAACTCCGAATGTCCCGTCACCGTTGTCCCGTCGGTTCTTGCGCCACATCCCGCCCCCGCCGGGATTCATGGCCTCATTGTAGGCCATGCCGTCGGGGTTCACCACTGGGAGGATGAAGAGCTCCCGACCGTCGACCATGGCGCGGGCCACGGGGTCATAGGGATACGCCGCGCACAGCCATCCCGCGAAGTCGAGTATGGTCTCGACGGACATCATCTCCCTGGCATGGTGAAGACCGTCGAAGAGCACCTTGGGCTCGTCCTCGTCGGCGCAGGGGTTGTCGGAGATCTTCATGGCCCGTATGGGCCGGCCCTCCACGCTGGTCCCCACCGTGAACGGAGGCGAGGTGATTGCCGGGTGGGCGCCGTGAAGGCTGTCGAGAAAGGCCTCGGTCTCCGCGAGGGTGTGGTAGGCTCCCCACGCCGGCCCCGTGACGCCGCCGGCATAGGTTCGCTCCATGTCTCCCACCTCGATTTCGACGGGTACGCCCGACGCGCGCAACCTCTCGACAGCCAGAGAGTCGGTCACGACCCAGACGTGGTCACCCTTGCGGCCAATGATGTCGAGGTCCTCGGCCGGGAATGGCGGGCACTCCGAAACCGGCAGGCGGGCCTGGATGTACCGGGCGGCCGCCGTGCCGTGGAGCATGGCCAGCAGCGCGAACCCGCTCGCAACACGGGCGGCCCTGCGAACCCGGGCAGCACGAGGGCGGGCTATCAGCCCTCCGCCCTGTCCCAAGCCTCCGGGATCACGGGAGGAAATGACCAGCGACATAACCTCGACCGGTCACCAACGTAGAGCCCTCCGCCTCCCGATCCGTAGCCGCTCCAATCGCGGATCGGGACGCTGTTGAAGCAGTTCTCCGTGACCACGGTCTTCGTCTTCTTCTCCGGATTCTCCTGCATGAGGGTGCGCGCCGCCGCGAAACGGCTCTCGGCCGCCAAATGCGGCTGATCGGCCTTCAGCTCCGTGAACGCGATCTGTCGGAAGACCTTGCCGGGACGATGGGTCGCGTACCATGCGTATTCGGAGGGGGCAAGACTGGAGAGCACGATGAACTCGATGGGGGAAAGCACCATGTACAGCCTGGGTGACCGCGACATGGGGGCGGGCGCTGAGATCGCCTGCGCGACTGCATCGGGTGTCATGCGCTCGTGGCAGTCGTGCCCGTGGAATCGAGCGATCTCGCCTCCGCGGGACAGTTCCAGCACCTGACCTCCGGTCTTCACCAGGAAACAGCGGGCATGGGCGCTGATGGGCGTGCACGAGAAGCCGTTGTTGGAGAGAGCGGTCTTGGTCTGAGAGCCAGCCGACGCAGCAGCCAGGGCCTCGCGGGTGTCACGGTGGGTGCCGTCCCTTCTACGGCCAGGTCGAGAAACAGCGATCTCCCCATGAAGTACTTGCCCGAGCCGGGGCTCAGGTGTCGGGCAAGGCCATCGATACCTAAGCTCGTCGCGACGACGAAGCCCTGGGGAACGGAGAGGATGAGGTTCACTGACGTCATGACGTTTTCCTCCTGTGGCCTCGCCTGCTATTGCACCCGCACGCCCAGCACTGTGCACTGGGCTTCGCCGTCTTCCGGCAGCACCTGCACTGGCTGACCGCCCGTCCGCATGGCTTTGCGGGCGAGGGCCACCGAAACCGAGGGCCGCGATGGGCTAAGGGCGCGAACGTGCCCGAGTCGCAGCGAGTGCGTCGCAGCGAGTTCGCCGCCGCGGTAGATGCGTGTAGACACCGTGGCCCACGCAAGAGACGGCGGCCGCCCCAGTGCCTGCTCGGCGTTCTGCCAGGCCTTCACCGCTCCGTCGCTGAGCCGCAGCGTGGCGTAGATGCTGTCCGGGCCGATGCGGACATTCTCCATCGAAAGGCCGCCACTCTCCACCAGTTCGGCTTCCAAAGCATCGAAGGCCCGCTTGGCCTGGGCGCTCACGGGGGTTTGACGTCCGGGGCCTGGGGGTGTACCCTTCTTGTCACCCCCGCCACAGGAGAGCATCATCATCACCGTGAGGCAGAGCATGAGCCTGAGCATGGCAGACTCCTTTCAGTCAAGGTCGGAACGAAGGATCCGAAGGAATGCCGTGGGCTGAGCATCCCAAGAACACCCATCATGCCGATGGGCGTCAAGGGTTTCCTCCCCTGAGCGGCTTCTGCTTTGCACATCGGGTGTCTGCCTTCGGATATCCGGCGGTTGCCAGTATCCGGCAGGCATTGCTTCTCTGCGACGAACTTGTCGTGGGGGTCTCGGCCTCCCCGGATCCGTTCACCCGGGTGCTGGATGCATGGTCTCGGCGCGAGCCACGCCTGCGGCTGGTGCCACTGGATCTCGATGAGCCGCCGCCTGGCGGGGCGGGAATCGAATGGTGGCACATGGCGTACGCGGGAGCCCTTGAATCGTGCACGAGTGACTGGGTATGCCGTCTCGACCTTGATGAGTTCTTCCATGAGAACGACGTGCCGGTGATCACGGGAGCCATTCATCTCGCCGCCGCGCGAGGCGCTGCCGCGCTCAAGACATCGTTCCGGGAAGTGACTGCCGACTGGCGTCTCGCCGTTGAGCCGTCGCCCTTCGACCAGATCAGAATATGGCACCGGCATCGGGCAACCCCGGCATGGGACGGCTCCCAGGCAGTGCCCGCCGGACCGGTGCTTGACCTGACCCGCGTCCGGTGCTGGCACCTCGACCTTCTGCTGCCGCCCCGCCTTCGGTCCGTCAAACTGGCGCGCAGCTACTCGGCCCACTTTCCCGGAGTGGTGACCGCGTGCCGGGATCCGCTGTTCAAGCACCAGCTCCTGGAGGAGCAGGCCCCCGAGGCGTTCGGCGCGCTTGCATGGCGCAGACCGGAACGACTCGTCTGTCTGGGAGGTCTCGCCGCCTATCCCCGGGCCCTCAGGCTGGTGCCGAGATGGCTCACGCGGTTCACCCATCCTGCCGCGGAGCGGCTGTTGGCCGGAAGTGAACCGGTCCCCGGAGCTGAGTTTCCCCTGCCCGGCCTCGACGGCGCTCCCTGAGTGCACGGACCCCGGGGGTGGGTGTTCGCCGACGCGCGGGGCAACCAGTCTCCGGCGGTGCCTCCCGATACTGATCGGCGACGTTGAGAAGAACAGGGGCTGCAGTCGCGGTTGACACCGGTCCAACGGGGCAACGAGGGGGGGAATGGACGGGGTTGGAGCGCCGTGAGGCGTGGTGGGCGGTTGATCGCATCGTGACTGAAGTCACTCCCACAGGGGCACAGTCGCGGAAGGAGCATGCGTCTCGCCCATTGGCATTCCGTGTCGCGGCCGCTATAATGCCGCCCGGCGCGCGAATGTTCGCCCTTTTCACCTATCACCAGGAGCACCGATGTGACTGCCTTTCACCGCCAGACCTGATTGGCAACCCTGATCGCCGGCCGGCGATCCTGGGTTGGACTGCCTGCGCTGGGCGGCGGAGGTGGCCACAGGCTCTGATCTCGTTCTGAGCCTCCCCCCTGAGCCGTCGCCACAATGGCAGGCGACGGCTTCTTTTTTCCCCGGCGGCGCGCACGGGTTGCGCATCGCCGCGACTCTCACAGGAGGGAGACCATGTCGCAACGTCTGACCCGTTTCTTCGCGTCCCGTTCCGGCATCATCCTCGCCGGGGCGATCATCGGCGTCATCGCGCCACTGCTCCAGAAACTGGGCAATCCCGCAAACATGGGAATCTGCGTCGCCTGTTTCGAGCGCGACATCGCGGGCGCTCTGGGCCTGCACCGCGCGGCCGTGGTGCAGTACATCCGCCCGGAGATCATCGGCTTCGTGCTGGGATCAATGCTGGCGGCGTATGCCTTCTCGGAGTTCCGCGCCCGGGCCGGTTCCGCGCCCATCGTTCGTTTCGTCCTTGGCATGTTCGCCATGATCGGCGCTCTGGCGTTCCTGGGCTGTCCGTGGCGCGCCGCATTGCGCCTCGCAGCCGGAGATCTGAACGCCATCCTCGGTCTGGGGGGCCTCGCCGCCGGCATCGCCATCGGAGTGCAGTTCCTCAAGAACGGCTACAACCTGGGCCGCGCGCCGAAGACGCACACCGCGGCGGGCTGGATCATGCCGCTGCTCATGTTCAGCCTTCTCCTGCTGCGCATCGTCGCACCGGTCTTCGCCAAGGATGGGCCCATCTTCTTCAGTGCCGGCGGGCCGGGCTCGCTGCATGCGCCGCTGGTGGTTGCCCTCGCGGCGGGGCTGCTCATCGGCTTCCTCGCGCAGCGTACCCGTTTCTGCACCATGGGGGCCATACGCGACGTGATTCTCATGCGGGATGCGCATCTCCTCAGCGGTATGGGAACGCTCATCGTGGTCGCGGCGATCATGAATCTGATCCTTGGACAGACCCGCCTCGGTGTCGCGGGCCAGCCCGTGGCCCACAGCAGCCATGTCTGGAACTTCGCGGGGATGATGCTGTCCGGCCTTGCATTCGCCCTCGCGGGCGGCTGCCCGGGGCGGCAGCTTTTCCTGGCAGGCGAGGGAGACGGCGACGCGGCGGTGTTCGTGGTCGGGATGATTACCGGGGCGGCCTTCTCCCACAACTTCGCCCTTGCCGGCTCCCCGGACAAAGCCGTCGACGGAATCGCCACGGTGGGTGGGCTGACGCCCAACGGCATGGGCGCCGTTATCCTCGGGTTGGTGGTGTGCCTGCTCATCGGTTTCACCATGCGCGAGCGGACGAAGGAGGTCTGAGATGAAGGCAGTCGACGCACGAGGGCTCTCCTGCCCGCAGCCGGTCATTCTGACCCGCAGGGCCATAGAGAACGGGCAGTTCCCCATTGAGGTGCTGGTGGATACCGTGACCGCCCGCGAGAACGTTCGCCGCATGGCCGAGAAGGCCGGCTGCACGGTCACGATGCGCGCCGCAGGCGACGACATCGCGTTGACCATCAGCAGGTGAGCGGTGAGGGCGCCGAGGTTCGGAGGGTACCGAAGAGCGGGAGGCGGGCGCTGCCACGCAGAGCATGGGATCGAGAAGCGAGCTTCGGAGCGGCAGTGCTTTCGGAATGTAGGGGCGGGCCTCTGCGCCCGCCCGCGGGCAGGGACGGAACTCTGCCCTAACCCCAGACGCGATGGGGGCACCCGCCCCGGCATGACGCGGGCGGGAGCGGCTTCAACCGCGATGGAGCGAAGCGGAATGAGCTGCATCAAGATTACAACTGAAGTCGTTCCCACAGATTCTGACCTTGTGGAGCGCCGGGGCCAGATGCAGATCCCCGGTGCCCAGTACCCGGAGCAATCATGATCTACTTCGACAATGCGGCGACATCATGGCCGAAGCCGCCGTGTGTGGTCGAGGCCATGATGCACTTCATGGCGGAAGTCGGTGCTAACCCCGGCCGCTCCGGGCATCGTCTGGCCGTGGAAGCCGCCCGCGTCGTCTACGGTGCGCGGGAGGCCGTGGCGCAGGTGCTGAACGCCCCGGACCCCCTGCGGGTCGTGTTCGGCGCCAATGCCACTGAGGGATTGAACCTGGCGTTGCACGGGCTGCTCAGGCCGGGCGACCATGTGATCACGAGCAGCATGGAACACAACTCCGTCATGCGGCCGCTTCGGGTGCTGGCCCGGAATGGCGTGGAACTGACCGTCGTGGGCTGTTCCCCACAGGGAATACTCGATCCGGATGATCTCGAGCGCGCTATCCGGCCCACGACACGAATGATCGCCCTCATCCACGCCTCCAATGTGACGGGCACGGTCTTGCCCATCGCCGAGGCAGGGCACATTGCACGCGAGCATGACACCCTCTTCCTGGTGGACGCAGCGCAGACCGCGGGGGCCTATCCCATTGACGTGCACGCCGATGCCATCGATCTGCTCGCCTTCTCCGGCCACAAATCCCTCTACGGGCCCATGGGCACGGGCGGACTGGTGATCGGCGACCGGGTGGACGTCGCGAGACTTACACCGCTCAAGCAGGGAGGCACCGGCAGCCGCTCGGAGCACGAGGAGCAACCCGGCTTCCTTCCCGACGTGTGCGAGAGCGGCACCCCCAATGCGGTAGGCCTTGCCGGGCTGGCCGCCGGCGCGCGCTGGGTGATGGCCCGGGGAGTCGAAGGAATCCGGGCGCATCAGATGGCCCTGACCGAGGAGTTGTTGCGTGGCCTGGAGAGCATCACGGGAGTCACGATCTACGGCCCCCGCGACGCGCAACGACAGACCGCGACGGTCTCGTTCACCATCGCCGGCATGGAGACATCTGAAGCCGGTCTTCGACTGGACGATGACTATGGGATCATGTGCCGCGTGGGGCTGCACTGCGCACCGGCGGCACACCGCACGCTGGGCACCTTCCCCGCGGGCACCGTGCGCTTTGGGTTGGGCGGGTTCAGCTCGACCGAGGAAGTCGCGACCGCAGTGGATGCGATCGCGGCACTGGCGCGGAAGGCGTCATGAGCGGCGATTCTTACTCGGTGATCCTGGTCCACTCCACCAGCCATGCGATGCGTATCGAGAAGCTGCTCGGCGAACGAGGAGTCGCCTGCAAGATGATCCCCGTGCCGCGGCAGATCAGCTCCGATTGCGGTGTGTGTATTCGAATCCTTCAACAGGACGTCGAGCCCGCCAGACGGGCGGTCGCGGCTGCCATCGAGATTCAGGGGATTGTCCCCATTCAAGGAGGTCTGCGATGAGAGTCGGTGCACGGAATCAGCTTAAGGGCACGGTGACGGCGATCACGCGTGGTGACGTGATGGCGCAGATCAAGTTCGCGATCCCCGCCGAATCGACGATGGGATCAGTCATCACCGTGGAGTCGCTGGACGAAATGGAACTCAAGATCGGCGACGAGGTTCTGCTGTTCGTCAAGGCCATTCACGTCCTTCCGGTCAAAGAGGCATAGCGCGAATGGCCACGGTCGTCGATGCCAGAGGTCTGGCGTGTCCGCAGCCCGTCATCATGACCCG
>JALOPK010000232.1 GCA_025453925.1 Candidatus Eiseniibacteriota bacterium
AACTCGCGGGAGGTGGCGTCCTGGAGACGATTACCACCGACCCGCAAATGGGCATCGAGCGCATCAATCAGCTCATCGCGCCGGTCTACGATGGATCGCCTTTCTATGTGAGTGACCGGACGTCCTTCTATGTCGAGCGTAGAGTCCCCTATCCCCGTTACATGTGCTACGACTGCCACAATCCGTGGCACTGGGATCCGTACTATGCGATCTGTCCGGCGTTCGAGATCGTGATCTTCAGTCGCTATGACGACTACTACTACCGCCCGCCGTACAATCCCTGGGGACGGCGGCCGTACTACTGGTACAAGCGGAAACTGAATCGCGAGTACCCGACCGTGAAGTACAAGTACTCGTCCGGACGGGAGTACTGGACGGGACGGACCAAGGCGAAGTGGACCTACCCGGAACAGCCCTCCAAGGGAGACCGCGACGGGGACAGGAGAAACCGTGGTGACGACGACCGATGGAAGGACATCACCACGCCCGACCGCCCCAGTGCACCGGACATCAGGATCAAGAACCCGCCCCGTGAAGAACGGAGCGGCTCGCGGGATGGGGACTCGGATGGTACCAGGGTCCGGTCGCCGGAGCCTGAGAAGCGCGACAAGCCTCAGACGCCCCAACCCGACCGTCAGATCCAGACGCGTCCGTACTATCGCGAGAAGGAGCCTGAGCGGCGTGATGAGGGGCGGGACAAGCCCCAGAGTCGTCCGCAGCAGAGCGATTCCTCCGCGAGCAGGCAGAAGGAGAAGTAGTCCACTTCGTGGCAGGGTTCTCAACGTGCTGCCGGGCGGGCCTCGCGGCCTTCCTGGCAGCATCTCTTGTTGGGTGCGGCTCCCGGCCCAACATCCTGCTCGTCACGCTGGACACCACCAGAGCCGATTATCTGGGATGCTACGGCCGCGCGGTGGCCCACACCCCCACACTGGATTCGCTCGCCCACAGCGGCGCACGGTTCACCCGCGCATACACGCCCGCGCCGCTCACCCTTCCGGCCCACGCGTCGCTGATGACCGGATTGTTTCCCTGGGAGCATCAGGTTCGCGACAACGGACTGTACCGCCTCGATGACTCCACTGCCGTGCTGGCCGAGTTGCTGTCGCGGTCGGGTTACTGGTGCGCGGCGGTCATCGGGGCGCATCCGTTGGTGGCTCAGTATGGTCTGGCCCGCGGGTTTGCCGTGTATGACGACGCGCTCCGGTCTTCGGTGAGCCCCTTCGAGTACCCAGAGCGCCCCGCGTTCGAGGTCACGTCCCGGGCGCTGGCGGCCTTTGGATCACGTCCCGGGCGCGCACCTCTCTTCGCATGGGTGCACTACTTCGACCCCCATGCGCCGTATGCAAGCCCCCGGGGATCCATGACGGGGTACGATGTCGAGATCGCCAGGGTGGATCATGAGTTAGGCAGGCTTCTCCGCGGTCTTCCCAAGGGACCGTGGATGGTCGTCGTCGCCGGCGACCACGGCGAGGGCCTCGGCGAGCATGGGGAGGAAACGCATGGCGACTTCCTGTACAATACGACCCTCCGGGTGCCGTTGATCGTCAGCGGGCACGGCTGGGACCGCAGTGTGGAGCGTGAGGATGCCACGAGTCTCGTCGACGTGTTCCCCACGATTCTCGCCGCTGCGGGAGTCGCCATTCCGCCGAATTCGGGGCAGGACCTCAGTCACCGCCAGGCCCCCCACCCGATTCGGGCGGAGACTATCCACCCGCTGGTGCGATATGGCTGGCCTCCGCTGCGGAGCGTCGAACACGATGGCATGAAGCTCATCCAGGGCGAGCGCATGGAGTTGTTCGAGGTGGCCGCCGATCAGGGCGAGCGGGAGGAGTTGAGCCGGTCGAAGCCCGGCGACGTGGCGGCGCTGCTCCCCCTGCTGCCGCCGTTGCCGCAGGTCGGCGGGGTGTCGCCCATGGGTTCACACGACAGGGATGCCCTCGCCGCCTTAGGATACTTCCCGGAGCCCGGCCCTTCCATCACCCCGCGTGACGAACTCCTTGTGATGCTTGAACGGGGGAACCGTCTGGTGCAGGGGAAGCAGTGGGGTGAGGCCCAGCTTCACTTCGCGGCGGTGGTTGCCCGCGATCCGGGGAATCTGTGGGCGCGAATGGGAGTCGGAACCTGTCGTGCCGGCATGGGTGAGCTCGCGGGGGCGGACAGCGTCTTTCGATCCATTCTGGAGAACCACCCGGCCTATCTGCCCGCGCTCCAGAATCTCGCCATGCTGCGACTCATGATGGATGACTACCAGGAGGCCGAGCGTCTCCACGCGGCAGTCCTGGAACTCATGCCGGCCGATGTCACGTCTCTGGAAGCATCGGCCGTGTGTCAGCGCTGGCTGAAGAAGTACCCCGAAAGCCTCTCGACCTACCGAAGGCTGGCCGCCGTGAGACCCGGCGACTCACGGGTGCTGCGGGACATGGGCAGTCTCCTGGCCTACCACCTCAACGATCGCGCCGAGGCAGGGAGGTTGTGGCGGCAGGCCCTCGCCATCGACCCGAACCTGCCGCAACGTCGGGAAATGGAGCGCGAGATGCAGCGCTGGGCCGAGCAGTGATCTCCCTCGAAGAAACGCCGGGCTACCCCGTTATGGGATCCTCAGGACGAGGCTCGAAGAGACGCCCTGCCCGCTCTTGATTGCCACGCGGTAGACGCCCGGGGCCACACCTGCCAGGGAGAGGGTCTCCTCGGTCGTTGACCGCTGCGGCGAGAAGGCCCGGGCCATGACGCGACGCCCCGCCACATCGTGGAGTTCAATGGTGACCAGTCTGCCCGCGGGAGACTCGAAACGAAGCAGCGCGTGGTCGCCGCACGGCACAGGGCTCACCGACAGGAGCCTCACCTCGGGATGGGGTGCGGGCTCCGGAGGCGAGGCCGCGGTGTCCCGCGTGTAGAATCCCGTCCGAGCGAGATCCACCCGGTGCGTGGCCCAGCACGGGCGAGCAGCAGGATCCTTCTGATCCAACGCCACCACTCCGGCGTCAGTCCCCACCACAAGCTCCAGGTCGCCGTCCGCGTCGAGATCGGCCAGACTCGGGGGTGAGAGAGGCGAGGCCGACAGATAGATCGGTGATGGGGCCAGGACGGCGCCGTTCCCATCCAGGAAGTAGACCACGCCCCCATCGGTGGAGCAGAGGAGCTCTGGCAAGCCCAAGCCATCGAGGTCAGCGGCCGCCAGGCCCGTGAGTGATGATCCCTGGAGGGCCTTGGGCCATCCGGGAAGGTGCGCGCCCTGGGAGTCGACGACGTGCAGCTTCATGTCGCTGGTGGCGAACACGGCCTCCAGCATGGTGTCGCCGTTCATGTCCAGCGAGAGGAGGGCGGAGCGTATGTAGGGCGAGCCGGAATACACCGTGGTCACGGTCCCATCCAACTCCAAAAGATGCACCGACCCGCGCGCCGCGCAGAGGATCTCAAGCGCTCCGTCGGCGTCAACGTCAGCGACCACCGGCTCGGTCCAGACCTCTCCGGCCAGCGTCACGGGCCATCCCGCGGCAGAGACTCCCCGGGAGTCAAGGAGGTGCAGAGCGCCCGCCCGGGTTCCACAGACGACGTGGAGACCCTCCGGAAGCGGCGCCAGCGCTGCCCCGCTGATGATCGGTGCGCCGAGATCAACCGGCCATCCCTGGGCAGGGGTTCCGTCGGCCATGACCGCCCAGAGCATGCTGTCGATGGTGCCGGCCACCATCTCGGGGCGGCTGTCGCCGTCGAGGTCCGCCAGCATGACCGTGCCGACGATTCCGGCGCCGACGTCGGCCTCGACCAGCGGTTCTCCCGAAAGCCGATATGCGGCCAGCTTGTTGTTGCGGGATCCCACGACGATCTCCGGAACGCCGTCACCATCCAAATCGCCGATGGCCGGGGCGGAGCGAACTGCGTCACCCATAGTGGCCGGCCATCCCGGCAAAGGAGCGCCATCCGATCCGAGCACGTACAGGTCGCCCCACCGGTCGGCGACGGCGGTCAGCATGGCTTCACCCGCGGGGAAACACGCAGGTCCGGCGTAGAACTGGCCTGTCGTGAGCACCGGCCAGCCGGCCTGTGCCAGCGAGGGCTGCACGGTGATCTCTGCTGCCTTCTGGTAGGGCGAGGTTCCCGCTTCCCCCGACACCATGGTCAGCGCGAGCGGGATTTCATTCACGGGGCCGGCCTCGTCCAGCGAGACCGTGAGTGATCCGGAACAGAAGAGACTGTCTCCCGGCAGGATGAGATCGGGGAAGCTCGCCACGCCCTGGGTGACCGTGACATTGTCGGGCGACCCGGATCCTGCCAGGGTGAGGGTGAGACCATCCGCTGATCCCCAGTAGGGGCTGTTGATGACCCAGAAAGAGAGCGAGGCCTGTTCACCCGGATTCGCGATGCCGTCGCCGTCGCCTGAGGTCTCGACCAGCGCCACCGGTGACACCGAGAGGTTTGGCCGGCCAGGGAGCTCAACCGACAGCCAAATGCTCCAGTCCTCCATCATGCACTGGCCGTACTTGATCCGGAAGTAGCCGCCTTCGCCCCAGTCGCCCCAGGAGTTCTTGCAGATCCAGCACTCGAGGGCATCATCCCACCCGACGATGGCCACCGCATGGCCGCCCTCCTCGCCGCCCCACACATGCTCATACACGCCGCCGTTGTACGCCTGGAAGTCGCTGTAGACGATGAACGCCACGTAGACGGGGCCGTTGAGGACAGCGGTCTTGATCGCGTCACGATTCGGGCCGATCCATCCCCAGTCCTGCACCCGCACCGTCTCCATATCGGCGAAGGGGCAGTGATCGCCGCAGGCCACATTATCCGTGGCCTCGTAGCCCATGCAGCCTTCAGTGATGGTACCTGTGTTCTCGAGGAACTCGCAGGTGCCCGAAATGCTGTATCCGTTGCACGAGCCGGGGCTGCATGAGACGAGATACTGCTCCGAGAGATCCACGGTGGGGTTGGGCACGAAGGCATCGAGCGCCATGCGGGACTCCATGGCAGCCACCGCGCCGAAGGCCCAGCATGAGCCGCACTGTGCCTGATCGCGGATCGGCGTGACGAAGTTCTCGCCATCGGCGTTTCGCCAGTCCCACGCGGGCGGCAGCCGATCGGAGCCGCCCTGCAGATGAACGGTGCCCGGCTCGCGTGTTTCCAGGGACCGATCCCAGCCAAGGAGCGCCCGCCGGTCCTCGGGAGAGCGATCCCAGATGCGATTGGGCCCTGCCGTCCATTGGGCTCCCTTGGCCTCGATGGCCCTTTGAATGAACACGAGGTCATCGGCACGGCCGGACGCAGGAATTGTGCTCGCCATCAGGATGAAGGCAAGGAGCGACGCATGGGAACGGGTAGGCTTCAAGGAGTCCTCCATGATCTATAATTCAGGAACGTTTCCTATTTTGATCACTAGGAGCTACGTCATCACGCGCGGAGAGTCAAGCCTGACGAGCCCGAACACGCAAGAGGGATGCGACTGCTGGATCCCCACCGCGTCCGGAGTCTCGACCTATGCAGTCTGTGCCGCTACCTGGCTTCGTCGGTACCGTCAAGCGGTGTCATTCGCAGGTCTTCTCATGGTGGCGACACCCCGCCGACCGGGTATCGCGGGATCATGCCGTCCTCGCGTGCCGTGC
>JALOPK010000233.1 GCA_025453925.1 Candidatus Eiseniibacteriota bacterium
GTCGATGCCGATGGTGAGTCTGAGGTATTCTACGGAACCGGAGCCCGCGACTCGGTGCCCGGCACGCTCTTCTGCGTGGATGGAAACGGCGACGAGCGATGGCGCTTCACCGGTGGATTCCGGGATGATCAGCCGAGGCCTTTCGAGCTCACCAACACGTTCAATGCCAGTGGTCCCTTCGTGCGTGATCTCGATCATGACGGGTTCAGCGAGGTCCTCGCGGTGTTCAACCACGCCCCATACTACGCGGGCCAGCTTGCCCTGCTCACCGTTGATGGCACGTATGTGAGCAGCTTCTGGAATCGCGGCCATTTCTTCGCTGCTTCGTTGGGCAGCGACCTCAGGGCCATGGCGTTCGCTGATATCGATCACGATGGTCTCGACGAGATCCTGGCCGGTGGGAGCAACAACGGCACGAACACGGCCGTCTTGGCGATCCTCGATCCGAGGGCAGTCAGAGGAGTGGGGCCACGCTCCCTCGCGGATACGCTCAATGCCGCGTGGCAGAGCTATATCGTCTTCCCCGCCTGTCCGCCCCTCGAGCAGACGGCCGGCACCATTGCCAGACTGGGCATCGGCACCGTTCAGAACGTTCGCTGGGAAGGCCAACCGGTAATCCGGGCCGAGTCGAAAGGGTGGCTACCCGATACCAGCTGGGTGGGCTTCACCTACCACCTGGACTACGACCTGCAGCTCGTGTTCTTCAACATGGACGATCAGACCAAGAAGTGGATCCGCAGAGCGCGAGCACAGGGTCTCACCGATGCGGATGTCGACTCGCCCGAGTTCTGGCGGATGATGACCGACATCCGAGTCATCCCCGGAGATCCGCGGTTGCTGCTGCCCCCGGGCGAACCGGGCGCACGTGACGCGGCGGTCGCAACCCGACGCGACGGCACGCAACGCGGAGGGGCGATACCGTGACCCCCTTGGAGACCGGGCCTTCCTCCGGGATCGATATCGCCTACTCCCCCACCCAACTCGACCGCATCCATGGGGAGCTGATCGCCTCGCTGCCTCCGTCGAATCCGAAGGCGGCGGTGATTCGCCTCATGGAGCACCTCGGGCGATTGCCCTCCGTTGCGGCACATCCCCAGACCCTTTACTTCCACGTCGCCACCCTCAGTGAGCTGTGCGCCCGAGTACTCACGCCGATACCCCTTTCCAACCATGTCGAGCTTCTCTGCAGCCTCGTGCGCATCCTGGACTCGGCCATGCAGACCCCCGCCGCCAGACAAGTCACCGCGTTGCCCAAGGCTGCGTCGCGGCTCCGACTGCTCCTCGCCGCCGAGTACGCTCTTCGGGGCGCTCAAGGGGCCGCTCCTGTGACGCCTGGGTCCACCGTTGAGCCTGCAGATGCGGCCGACGAGCACGCCACTCGTCTACAGCGCCTGATGGCATCCTCCGAAGGCCGGGAAGTCGAGTGGCCGCTGCACTTCCGTGAACCCGAAACCTGCCTCCCGCGGCACGCCATCCTGACGGTGCTCACGGATGGAGCTGCGATCCCGGGGCACTGCCGTGAAGGCTATCTGGCCGCATTGGAGGTCACGGTCACGCTGCGGGGGAGGCATGAGAAAGGCTGCGTGGTCAGAGGCAGGGATGCGCGCGGCGAGGATGTGATCCTGGGAGATGAGTTCAGAGACCTGGTGCACGAGGCCGTTGACCGGGCGGTGGGGCTGCTGGGACCGTTTGCGCAGGACAGAGTTCGAAGGCTCCAGGCCCTCGTTGACGTGACGCTCCAGAGTCCTGGGCTGGTGACCGAAGTGCACGGCCGTTCCCTTCTTCTGCCGCTCGTGCTGGTCCTCGTCCACGCAGTCGCCGAGCAGCTCAACCTGGCAGCCACGGTGAGCTGGGATGCGGGCATGGTCTGGACCGGAGACGTCGATGCCCACGGGAATCTTCAGTCGGTGGCAGGGCTTCCGGAGAAACTGGCGCGGGTGTACCACTCCCGCGCCGGCGGTTTCGCCTATCCCGCCGCGGACGACCTCGCACTGCGCAGCACGCGACATGGCCTCTCAGGCCGGAATCGCGACCTACTCCTGCTCCCGGTCATCAATCTCGTCTACCTGACCGCGCCGGGCGGAGCCGCTACCATCAAGCCGAGAAGCCTGCTGACCAGGGGCGCCTTCCTGCTGCGAAAGGTCAGCAGGCCCTTGGGTATCGCAGGCACGATCGTGGTCAGCGTCTTTCTTCTCGCCGCGGCCTACGCGGCGCCGCGGCTCTCTTCCTGGCTCGACCGAACGCCCACTGCCGCGTTCGTGACGGCGGACAGCGCTCACATCGAGCTGCGCAACTCGAGGGAACGCACGCTGCGGGTCTTCCCGATTTCCCACACCAGCACCCCCTGGGCTGTTATCGCCGATCTCGAGGGTGATGACCGACACAATATCCTCGTCGGCACATCGTGCTCGGATCCTGAGCCGGGCTCAGTCTGGTGTTATGACCAACGGGGGCGTGAGCGGTGGCGGTTCACCGGAGGGTTCCGCCCCGATGAGCCAGCTCCGTATGCGCTGGAGAATCGGTTCGCCGTGGCAGGCATCTCCTGTCATGACCTCGACCGCGATGGACGCGACGAGATCATCATCGGGCTCACGCACAACCCCTACTTCGCCGGTCAACTGGCCCTGCTGCGATCCGATGGCAGCTACGTCTCCAGCTTCTGGCATCCCGGCCATCTCAGCCTGTACCGAGGGCCTGACTTTCGTGATGTCCCGCTGTTCGTTGATCTGGACCGTGACGGCTACGACGAAATCCTGATCGGCGCCACCAACAACAGGCTGAACCGGGCGGCGCTGATCGTCCTTGACCCTCGGAGCGTCAGGGGCAAGGGATACCAAGGACCCGGTGATCCTCCTGATCCTCAGTGGCAGAGCTACGTGGTGTTCCCCCGACTCGCCGAGGTGGAGGAGGCCCTCGACACGCCCAGGTTCCATGCGGGCATGCTGTCCATGGAGATGATGGACGGCCGCCCATTGATTCGAGTCAGCCTCATTGGCGCGCTTCCAAACTTGGGTCGCACGAATGTGTTCAACTACTGGTTGGACTTCGACTTGCGGGTCGTCAGGTTCTACTCGGGCGATCCCTTCAAGACTTGGGGAGCGTGGGCACTGCGCAAGGGCCTCCTGGACGTCGACGTTCGATCACCTGAGTTTGAGGGCTTTATGCGCCAGATCGAAGTCATCCCCGGCTCTCCGGAGTTGCTCAAGCCCTGATCGCCAACTCCCGCACCGCCTCCAAGGATGCCTCAATCGCGTCGAATCAGTAAACCTGACGAATGAATTGCTGTTTAATCGATTGAACGATCGTTCTGACGAATGAATCGGATCCCTCTGATGCGACGGCGCGAATCTCTCCGGTAGAACAACACGCGCCCCTTCTCCAATGGAGGACCGTGCTCCGTCACAGCCGCGCACCTCCGACACGATGAAACGTGCTCTCAAGCGACGCCGTCCACATGCTGCGATGGAATGGCCGTCTCTCCCTGAGCAGAGACCGTGAGTCACCGGCGGGAATCCGGTCATGAGAACCCGCGACCGCTCCCTGCGCCCATTAGCGGCGCGAAGGCCTCCCCCAAGGACGTGAACGAGTAGGTGTCAAGCAGCCAGTGGAGCAGTGATTCGAAGCGCCGCTGACGCCACAGCGTCACCCATCTCCCCGGTTCGACGCCCGGCGTCGGAGGGAGGGTGGCGAGCAGTTCCCACGGGTGGAGATAGAACATCGAGGGCAGGCCCCGGCGCTCGTTGGCGCGCACCCAGAACCGGATCAGCCATCGCGGCCAGACCCGCAGGTACACGCTGCCGCCGTAGGGCATGCGCAGGAAGGGCGACGTCGTGGCGGGGATCTCCCAGAGACCGGGGGCCAGCTCGAAAGGCCCGCGGGGTGCCCCCGCCCAACCGGCCATGGCGAATCGCGACGGCAAGAGACTGCTGTCGACTCGATACCCTCGCCGGGCCAGCACCTCGGTCATCCACCGCGTGTCGGGGCACAGGCCGAAGCTCGGGCCCCGGAAACAGACGGGCCGGATTCCGCAGGCCCCCGCAATTGCCGCCTCGGCCCGCTGCAGCTCTTCGTCGAACTCTTCGGGCGTGAGTTCGCACAAGGCCGCGTGCCCATGCGTATGGCAGCCGATCTCGTGTCCCGCCCCCGCGATAGCGGCTATGAGATCCGGAAACCTCTGCGCCAGTTCCCCGACGATGAAGAACGTCGCCCGAATCCTTCGCTCCCCCAGCATGTCGAGGAGCCGCTCAGTGGGCTCTTGGATCAGCGAGATGGACGAATCCGCGCCGCCTCGGATCAAGAGCGGGTGATGCCAATCCTCGACGTCGATGGTGAGGGCGTGGAGGGTGCCGCGGAGAAGTCCACGGTTCACGGTTTACGGTTCACAGTGTGTAATGAGGGAAGAATGCTGGATGCTGTCCGCTTCAGGAATCCCTGCACGGCGAGTCGCTCCGCTATGCTCCGGAGACGGGGGGAGGCTGGCCCGACGGTGAACCGTGAACCCTAGACGGTGAACTCGTACTCGCGCGCGGAAACGGAGGCACGGTCAGGTAGATGCCCTCAACGTCCTGCGGATTCCCCGGCTCCCCACTCTCGAGGCGGTGCCATGCAATGCGGGCGATGATCGCGGCCCGGGGGATGTTCGCCTCGGGCTGTGCGACAAGGGTGCCGGTCAGTCCGTCACACACCTCAAGGATCCTCACCGCCGCGTCGCCGATGATGATTCCTTCCCCTGCCCACAGGCCATTGAGTTCCTCCGGACTCGCCATTCTCGGGGATATGCGTTCTCGCGGCGGAAAGACCGTCGTGTCGTAGGCCGAAAACGCGACATGCCCGGTACGCCGGCCGGACTCCTGAAGAACATAGACCAACGGACGGGCGTCCACCGCGGCCGCCATGGCCAGGGAGCTGGCCACCCCGAGCAGCGGAATCCGCCGGGACGCGGCGATCCCCTGCAGCATTCCAAGCCCGATTCTCAGGCCGGTGTACGATCCGGGTCCCAGCCCGGCGGCGCAGGCCGTCAGATCAGCAGGCGACACTTCGGCGCCGGCCAGCATGGAGGCGATGAGCCCCGGAGTGCGGGCGAGCATCCGCCGGTCCAACAGCACCGTACATTCGTGGAGAACACCCGCGTCGGCCCACAGTGAGGCGGCCATCCACCTCGTCGAAGTGTCCAGCGCGAGGATCATCATGACCGAAGTCTCGCCGCGAGGCCCGGCGGCCCCGTGATGGTGATACGCCGGGCGTCATCTTCGATTGAGAGCGTCACGGTCCACGTCGCTTCAGGAAGATAGCCCTCGCCCCGCTCGGGCCATTCGATCACCAGAATCCCTTCGGGAGCCATGGCGACGATTTCTTCCGCGTCCCGCGGCCGACGGATGCGATAGAGATCCACGTGGTGCATCTCCTTGGCCCCCTGGTAGGACCGCATGAGGGTGAAGGTGGGACTCAAGACATCCTTGGGATCGGCAAGACGAAGCCCCTCGGCAATCCCCTTTGCCACGACGGTCTTCCCCGCGCCCAGGGTCCCACTCAGATAGACCACGTCGCGATCATGGAGAAGCCCCGCGATCCCTTGCCCAAGCTCGAGGG
>JALOPK010000234.1 GCA_025453925.1 Candidatus Eiseniibacteriota bacterium
GAGAAGGACGAGGACAGCAAGAAAGGCGGCAACCCCCTTCAGCGAATGATCAAGAAGCCCTTCTAGGTCGCGCGCGACCTCACTGATTGCGTGCCCGGCGGCCCTCGACAAGACCGCCGGGCACGTTCCAATCTCGGCCACGGCTCCGCGGGACGAACCCGGCGCCGTTGCCGCCTGCCTGCTCGATCGTGTACCCGGCGGGCAGGCCGGGACGTCTTGTCCTGCGGACAGGTTGTGAATAGGTTCACTCCGTCTCTCCTGCTCTCCCCCGGAGAGCAGGAGAGACGGGTACTCGGTGGCATGAGTGCGATGACGCACCAAGGCCGTCAAGACGGGCGAGTGCACGGTGCGAAGAGGACAACAGTCCGCTGTGATATCTCGCCGTGCGAATAACTCGCCGGCTGCCGGACGCGAGAAACAGCGAGGGTCAATTGCGACGGTTCCCGGTCAATGAGTGCCAAGGCACCCATTGGTCGCCGCCGCCTTACCGCCTGACCCACAGGGAGGGATTGTGCGTCGGGATCGCCTCTTCGGAATCATCGTGGTGTTGCTGGCGCTGCTCCTCAGGCTTTGGGGGCTGAACCGCGAACCACTTACGACCAACGAGGCCACGAGCGCAGCTCTAGCCCGAGACTCGTGGGGCACGCTGGTCCATAAGACTGCGCACGACGTGCATCCACCCTTCTACTACCTGTTTCTCAATGCGTGGGTCAGGGCGTTCGGCGATGGCGAGTTCAGCCTGCGGCTCCCATCAGCGCTCGCCGGCTCGTTGACGGCCTTCATCACAAACCATTGGGCGCTCTCCGCGCTTCCCGCACCGGCGGCGATGCTGGCAGGCCTCATGGAGACCGTGTCGCCGTTCAACTTCCACAATAGCCAGCAGGCACGATTATACGCCTTCCTTGGAGGAAGCGGCGCTTTTCGGGTTTGGGCTTGCACGTCTGATGAACGGGTGGAGCCGGCGGTGGTTCTCGGCGACGGCCGCGGTGGGCGTCGTGGGGCTCTACACCCACTACTATTTCGGCCTGCTGGCGGGGCCGCTCCTTTCTGTCTGCATTCCCTATGTCCTTCTGCGGGGGGGGGCAAAGGCCTTGGCGCGACGGTTCGTGCTCGTCGGGGTCATAATGGCCGCAGGGTACGCCCCGTGGCTGCCGTACCTCGTGCGGCACACCACCGGCCCCGGGGCAGGGTCAACTGGGCCAGTGACGCCGACCATTCTGGTGCACACACTCCGCTACTTCATGAGCTATGATCCCGATGTGCAGCCCTGGCGATTGCTCTCGTTCACCCTGCTGGCCACCGTGCTGGCGATCGGGCTCTTCAGGTTGAAGGCAAGGAAAGACTCGCTTGTCGTGTACTTCCCCGTGGGGATGCAGGACTTCCTTCCTTCGGTCGGCCTCATGGCAACAGTGGTGGTGGTCTATGCGGTCTGCACGATCCGGCCCCTTTACATTGAGAAGGGCCTGGTCATCGCGCTCCCCGCATACGCGATTGTGGCGGCGCTGGCCTGGCTGCGTCTTTCACGGCCGCTTCCCAGAGCATTGATGATCATTTTGGTTCTGGCTCTTGCGGCGAGAGGTCTCACGGGGTTCTACGGGGCCACACGAAACAAGGACTGGCGAAAGGTCGCGGAGATCCTGACCGCACAGGGACGGGCCGGAGATCTGCTCGTGTTGAGAGAGGGTCTCATCGAAGTGCCACTCCATTACTACTACTTGTCGGCAAGCCCCCAGCGAAGGCTTCCGGAGTTGCTCCTCCACTGCCATGCACACACGACCTCGGAACAACTTGACCTGCTCGAACGCGCCGCAACGGGCATGGAGCGCATCTGGCTGGTGCACGCCCACACGGCGGACACGTCACTCCGCGATTCGCTGATGTCAGGGACATCGTCCCGCCGGTTCCTGGAACGATGGGGGTTCGGAGAAGAAGGCCAACTACTGCTGTTCGGTGCTGCGCAGCCCGAGTAGACGCTTCACGGCACCTCGGCAGCAAGGTTAGGAAGGCAGCGCACCCTCTTCTCGAAGCCGCCGCCGCATCTCCTCGGTCGGCTCGGGGATGGTGAGTTGGCCTTGCTCCCGACGCTGCTCGATCTCTCCGCGGATTGAGGCCAGGTGTTCGGGGTCGGGCCGTTCGTCCCGCGAGAAGTGAATGGTCTGGGCGGGGAAGGCGAAGGAGCTGCCCGAGCGCTCCACGACCTCCATGATCCGGAAGTTCAGCTCCTCCACGATGCCGGTGTAGGCATGGTAATCGGTCGTAAGCACCCAGCAGAGCAGGTCTATGTCCAGAGACGACGCGCCGAACCTCAGGAAACGCACGCGGAGGCTGTCGGGAAACACCGATGGATGGGCCAGGAACATCCGTTTGATCTCATCCACCACGTACTGGAGTTGCTCCTTTGTCGTGCCATAGGTGAGGCCAATCGTGGTCTGGAAAAGGATGCGGTCCCGGGCGCCATAGTTGATGATCTTCTCCCCCATGACGACCCCGTTGGGGATTGACACCAGCGTGCGGTCAAGGGGACGCAACCGGGTCGAGCGGAGACCCACGTCCTCCACGGTGCCGGAAATGCCGCCGATGGTGACCCAGTCGCCGACCTTGAAGGGTCGGTCGCCGGCGATGGCGATGGCCCCGAAGAGGTTCTCCAGGGTCTTCTGGGCCGCGAAGGCAACGGCGAGACCGCCCAGGCCCAGGCCGGCCAGCAAGCCGACCACCTCGATGCCGACGACGTCCAGCGCCGCGAGGAGGACGAAAACGAAGATCAGGATCTTGGCGATCCTGGAGACAATGGGTACGAAGCTCAGGCCAAGGGCGTCGGCCCGTGGAGCAGCCGAACGGATCTGGAGCACCATCAGGTCCACCGAGCGGAACAGAATCCATCCGAAACCTGCGATGGTGATGACCCGCCACCCCCGCCCGATCACGCTCTGGGCGGCGTCCGACATCCCAACCCACGGAGACGCCAGAGCAACGAGCAGGCCCCAGAACACGACCCCCAGGGGGCCATTCAGGGCACGCACCATCGCGTCATCCCAGCGCACAGAGCTGCGCGAGGCCGCGGCCCCGAACAGCCGCAGAAGGATGGTGGAGACGATGCGTGCCAGCATCCAGCCGACGGCCAGGACCAAAGCGAGGCACGCCCATTGCCACAACTGAAGGCCCGCGAAGTCTGCGGAGAAGAACACCTCGGGCAGGCGATCTCCTATCCAGCCGTATCCGTGATGCCGGTAGAGATCGTTGACCAGGGCCACGGTCTCCGGCGAGAACGTCCAGACACTGCCCAGCGAAGGGTCGAACCGATGCTTCAGCGTGAGGGTGACCACCTCGTCGCCTACCGCGCCCTGAGCCAGTCTCTCCTCGCCGTCCGGCACTCCGCGCTCCGGAGCGCCGTATTCGTCGTTCGACAGCTCGTCCGGGTTCACCCACCCTGACCTCATCAGCGCAAGGAACAGCCGCCGCGCGAGACCGTACCCTCCTTGCGCCTGGTCGCCGGGCGCAAGAGCGCTCAGGTCAAGGTAGTGGGCCGCAACGGCGAAGTCCCCGCGTTTCGCGTGGCTCAGGAATCCGGCCACCGTGATCCGAGGGTTCGCCCGAAGCACCGATGAGGGTACGTCCCCCAGTCCTGTGTTGAACGGTCCGCCCGGCCCGGCTTCGTCTCCTTCGACTACGGCGCGATACCAGAAGGGAATACTGGAAACGGTCTGCCGTGTGAACAACCATGCCAGTTGGCCGGTCGCCTGATCCCTGGTCCTGCGAAGCCATGCCTCCCCCGATGCCCGCGCATGCCGGAAGCGGAATGCCACGACGACATTCTGCGGTTGATCCTCAACGATCGGTCCTTCGGCCGTGACGTCGCCGGCCGAGTCGGCAGGGGCGCCCAGGGTGACGAGTACCCGGTGGAGCTTTTCCGATAGCGTCGTACCCACGCTCCGCTGCTGATCCTGCGATACCTCGGTGAGGTCCAGCAGATGCGACGCCAAGGCAAACTCGCCCGCAGCGCCGAACTGCATGAACGAATGCCACGCATCGGCCGGCGTCTCCCGGCGGACCTGGCTCGGGCAGGGCCCCAATCCGGGGTTGATGGAAGCGCGCTCGGCGATCTCCGCCTTCTGAGCGTGTGCAGAGGTGACCAAGCTGGCGAGGAAGAGCTGAGCAAAGACGTGGACAACGCGAGAGCGGGACATGACGATCTCCCGGTGTACGGAACGGGCAGCGGGCGCAGCAGAGTCCTGCGCTTGCTGCGTGAGCGCCAGAGCGCGGGGTGAACGATGAGGCGTCATCCCGTATACCGCGCCCGTCTCTCGATGTCAAGCTGGAGATGGCCCGGTCACGGAGCGGCCCGGCGGCCCTTGACAGCCCCCGCCGAATAGCGGGAATTGGCCTCGCCGTCACAATGAACGCGGCCGGAGAGAGACCGCCGGTTCCGCTGGCGTGCCGGAGACTCAAACCTGGAGTGCGAGCTGCATGAACTCAGGCGCCGTGGCGGGCGGACTGGCCATACTCTTGGGATACATGGGATTCACCTTCTGGCAGACTGCGATGACGCGCCGCTGGGCATGGCTCAGGTCCGTGCGCGTGATATCGAATCTCGCCGTGCTCTCGGCCGCGGTGTACGCGCTCCTGACGATCGGGGATTCCCCCGCGTTCGGGCGGGCACTCCCCTGGGCGCGCACCTGCGCCCAGTTCCTCTGGGCCTACCTCGTGATCAGGCTCTTCGATGCGGTTCTCTTCGACAGCGCGGTCGGCCGCCGCCACGGCGTGTGTGTCCCCCGTCTGCTACGCGACATCATCCGCTGGCTGGCGGCATTCCTCCTGCTGCTGGTCATCCTCCGGGTCAACCTCGGCATCAACCTGACGCCTCTGGTGGCCACCTCCGCGGCACTGACCTTCGTGCTGGGCTTCGCCCTTCAGGATGTGCTCGGGAATCTGTTCGCGGGTATCGCCATAAACTTCGAGAACCCCTTCTCTATCGGTGACTATGTCTCGATGGACGGCCATGATGGCAAAGTGGACAATATGAATTGGCGCGCGACGCGCATTCTGACGTACAACAACGAGTACGTAACCGTGCCCAACTCCGTTGTCGCCAAAGGCACTTTCCTCAACTACAGCCAGCCTCAGCTCCCCAAAGGCCGTTCGTTCTTCATCAGCATCGGATACGAAGTGCGCCCCAATCGGGTCAAGGCGGTCCTCCGTGAGGCGCTGGACGCCGTTCCCGAAGTGCTCGGTGACCCGCCGCCGCGCATCTGGTTGATAGAGTTCGCGGAGCACGCGATCTCGTACCGCGTCAAGTTCTGGGTACGGCGGTTCGATGACGGGTACGACGCGGAGGATAGGGTCAAGTCACAGGTCTGGTACCATCTCAACCGCAACGGCATCACGATTCCTTACCCCCGCCGCACCGTGCAGATGGTCGCCGCGGAAGAAGCCTCCGCGCTTCAATCCCGCCATTCCCAGCGCGCGAAGAACCTCCTCCAGCGAGTGCCGCTGTTCGCGGGGCTAGGTGATGAGCGGCTCTCCACCCTGGCGGCCGAAGCCTCGGCCGTGTTCTATGCGGCGGGAGAACCGCTGGTCCGCCAGGGCGATACTGGTGACTCCCTCTACCTCATACAGCAGGGTGTCGCCGACGTGAGCCTGGCCCAGGCTGACGGCCCGGAAACCACGGTGGCCCGACTCGCGCAGGGCGACTTTTTCGGTGAGATGTCGCTTCTGACCGGAGAGCCCAGGGGCGCGACCGTCCGCGCGGCTGAAGACAGGCTGGTGCTGGTCATCCGCAAGGAGCACCTGGGCCCGATGCTGGTGGAGAATCCGGTGATCGCCGAATCACTGGCCAAGGCGATGGAGCGCAGGCAGGCGGAAAACCTGGCCAAGATCGCCACGACCCGTATGGTGACCGAGGAGGAGCGCAACGAGGCATCCTTCGGGGCAATCCTGAAACGAGTCAAGGGCTTCTTCGGTCTGAGATAGGCCCGGGCGGGAGTCCCGGCCCCCTCCTGTCAGCAACGGTCGCGCCCGAACGGGAACCGTCTGCCAGATCAGGCACTCCCCATCCAACACCGCCGGCGCCGATCCTTCTCCGCGACAGGGAGCGCCCACCCGCTGTCGGATCGTTGATGCTCCGCCATGGCCCCGCAATGCTCGATGTTGGAGCGTCGTAAGGCGCGACGGCAGGGCCAGGCGACATTCGCGGCTCACGCCGCTCCGATACTTCGATTGGACTGCCCCTTCCTGTTCCGTGCGGGGGGGCCATCCACCCGTTGTCGGATCGTTGATGCTCCGCCATGGCCCGGCGATGCTCGATGTTGGAGCGTCGTAAGGCGCGACGACAGGGCCCAGGCGACATTCGCGGCTCACGCCGCTCCAACACTTCGGTTGGACTGCCCCTTCCTGTCTCGATGTTGGAGCGTCGTAAGGCGCGACGACAGGGCCCAGGCGACATTCGCGGCTCACGCCGCTCCAACACTTCGGTTGGACTGCCCCTTCCTGTTCCACACCTCGTCCCCGTCGGGTTGGGCGATCAGGTTCATCCGCTGACCGCGGAACCAGAGTCCCTCGACTCCCGATCGATCACCGGCCTCGACTCGCCATCGAACCAGATCCCCGGCGCCCACGACTTCCAGCCCGATGACCCGCTCCAGGATCAGGGCGATTTCTCCTTGATGTGCTCGTGATGAGATTCGTTCTCGCCCCTATGAGTAAACGATTCCCTCCCCATCCGGTCAAAGAAACGAACCCGTGCAGAAAGGACCGTCTTTGATCCATCGTGTCGCGCTCTTTCTCACCGTTCTGGCCGTTGCCGTCGCCTTGGCCCATCGGTTGGACGGGCGCACGATCCGCACCGGCGGCGTGGTCACTCCCCACGCCGAGTGGAAGCTCATTGCCACCGAGGGCGGCATCGTGGAGCAACTTCAGCGCAACGGCGTGACGGCGCTCTCCCGGGGGTGGCAGGGCATCCGCGGTGATCCAATCGAGATATCGCTGTTCAGCCTTCCGGGAACCGGCGACACGGTGAGAGCCGGCCAGCGCGTCGCCCGGGTCGTCTTTCCATTGGAGTCCCACGGCCTCGCGACCTCGAACGCACGGTTGGATGGCGCACAGGCCGAACTACGATTACTCCAGGCCGGTCCCCGTCCCGAGGCGGTGGCGGCAGCAGCGGCGACCGCCCGCAGTGCCCACCTGGAGGCGACGCGGGCAGCATCCGAGGCGGCACGCGCCTGCTCCCTGTGGGCGAGAAGCCTGATCTCCCGGGAGGAGTATGAACGGATAGCTGCCGGGGCCCAGGTGGCCCAGGCAGACGCCGAGGCCGCCCTCGCCGAACTCGATCTGAGCAGGGCGGGCCCTCGATGCGAGGAGCTCGACGCAGTGCGGGCCGAGATCGCGGCGCTGGAAGCGGAGGCGGCCGAAGCCATGGATCGCGCCGAGACGACCATCGTGTCTGCTCCCATGGATGCGGTGATCGGCGATCTCCAACCGGATTGTCTGATCGTCCTCCAGAAAACCGACACGGTGCTCATCGCCCTCCCGCTGGATCAGCGGGTCTGGAACCGCGTGACGCCGGGCGATCCGGTGGAAGTCACGAATCATCGAAGATGCAAGGCCACCGGCGTGATCGCGCGTCTGGGCCAATCCGCCGGCGTGATGGGCACCTCCGTCTCGATGGCGGCGTTCGCCGAGGTGCCCAACGGGACGCTCGGGCTGAGGCCTGGCATGACGGTACGGGCGGTGATCAGGCCGGGGAGCTCCTGATGCGGAGTGCAACCCCCGAGTGGCGCGAGGAGTTCAAGTACTGGGTCGATGGGGACCAGGCCCGGCGGATCATCAGCGCCATCAAACCCTTCGCCGCCCCCGATCCTCACACCGATCCCTCGGGTGAAGCGACCTATACGGTGCGCAGCGTCTACTATGATTCGCCGTGTTTCGACTTCTACCACCAGAAGCTCGACGGACTCAGGTTCCGCAAGAAACTCCGGGTTCGTTCGTACGGCGGCAGTGGTCTGACCCCCCATCTCTTCCTTGAGATCAAACATAAGCGAGGCCGCCTCGTGCTGAAGGAGCGGGCCAAGTTGCCATCCCGCCTGGGATTGATCGCCCTGACAACGAATGCCCCCTCCCTGCTCGCCGGTCCGGATCTTCCCGCCGGCACCATTCGCGTAGCGGGGCGCTTCATGTGGCTCACCCGTCAACTCGCCCTCACGCCGGTGATTCTGGTCGCGTATGACCGGACGGCCTATGTCGACCGATCCAACGCCGATGTACGTCTGACCTTGGACCGGAAAGTCCGGAGCCTCCTGCGGCCTGCCTGGGAAGATCTCCTCGACGATGCCGACCTCCAGCCGTGCACCAACGGCCATGTGATTCTGGAATTGAAGTTCTCGGGTCGGATGCCGCAGTGGATGCGGTCCCTGCTACGTGAGGAAGGGCTCATGCAGCGTTCGATCTCGAAGTACTGCATGAGCTTGGAGAGCTGGATGGCTCACCTGCGAGCGCCGTCGGCACTCCCCGTGAGCACCGCGGGGGATTGAGGGGTGTTCGAGCATCTACTGGTGGAGGCCGACGCCCTCTCCGTGGACCTGGTGCTGCTGCGGGTCGCGCTGGCATTTCTGCTGGGCGTGGCGACTGCAGCTCTCTACTGGCTCACCAACGACACCCCCAGCGGCTCCCGCAGCTTCATGAACACCCTGGCAATGTTGTCCATGGTCACCGCCATGGTGATGATGGTGATCGGCAACAGCATCGCCCGAGCCTTCAGCCTGGTGGGCGCCCTGTCGATCATCCGGTTCAGAACCGCGGTGAAGGACACCCGGGATACCGCCTTCGTGTTCCTCGCCTTGGCCGCCGGGATGGCGTCGGGCACCACCGAGACCGTCCTGGTGGTGTCTGCCTTCGCGGGGGTTGCGGTGTTCGTCTATGTCCTGCACGGCCTCAGGTTCGGGACTGCATCAGGAGCCGCCATGGTGCTCACCTTCTCGGTGGTTCCGGACGAGCACTCCCAGGAGTCGTCGATGGGTATCATCAAGAAGCACAGCCGGATGATCGCCCTTGCGGGCCTTCATACCCAACGTCAAGGCCAACTGGTTGAAGTCTCGTATCTGCTGGAAATCCGGCGGAACTCGACCGCCCACCGACTGGTGGCCGACCTGAGTGCGCTCCCCGGCATCACCCGGGTCGCCATCTCGCCGGGTGATCGCGTGTCGGATCAGTAGCGGCCGCCTTCCACGCCCCGACCCCCTTCCCGTTCCCGTTCACGTCCCCGTCCTCGTTCACGTACCCGTCCCCGTTCACGTCCCCGTTCACGTACCCGTACCCGTACTCGTACTCATACTCGTTCCCGTTCACGTCCCCCGTCCTCCCGTTTCGGCGCCCGTGTTGTCAACGCCGTTTCGAAATGGCTCTTCTTCGGCCAATCTGAAAGGGACCTCTTTCTTCCGTGTCGAGGCCTCCGTTCTCTCCCTCTCTCCTGCTGCATACGGGCCGGTAGGGGCA
>JALOPK010000235.1 GCA_025453925.1 Candidatus Eiseniibacteriota bacterium
CCTTCCCGGTCTGCTTCGTAAGTACGCGGGCAGGCGGTGTTCCCGACGCTCCGCGATGGCGTGCAGTGCAACCTGCAGCGCCGTTTTCATCCTCTTCGGGCGTCGCCGTTCGGCGTCATGACGACTCATACTAGAATAGTTGGGCGTTTGGGCCCCAACTGCGCTGAATGTGCGACACGAGTGCCCGGGACCCTCGGTGGCCGCCGAGGATCGCCGGGGCGAGTGGAATTGGAGGATGTGTGATCCGATCGTGTCAATCACGGCCCCAGGGTTAAGGTGACCCTCGGATCTGAATGGGCCGGAAGAAGCCCCGCCTCTCCCCTACCGTCGAGATGCGGGAGTGACCAGTCCGCTGACGCGGGTAATCCGAAACGGGGAGCAGGGAAGACTGGAAGCATGGATGGATGGGAGCGAGGCGGCAGTTGCGGCTGCTCGATGGCCCTGGTCAGCGGATGATCCCTGGAGCGGGGCAGGCCGCATGTGCGGCGACACGAGAAGCGTCAGGCGGACTCGCGCTCCCGGGCCTTCTTCGCGTCGTCGTCGGTCCAGGATGCGTACGCGTCAATGACCTCCGCCGCGGGGCCGTCGCGGCGGATCGCGCCCTCGTCGAGCCATAGAGCCCTGCGGCAATGCCGCCTCAGGAATTCGTGGTCGTGAGAGGTCATGATAATGGTTCGGGGTGAGTCGGCCACACTTTGGAAAAACGCCTCGCAACGCCGTGCGAAACCTTGGTCCACATACGCGAGGCTCTCATCGAAGATCATGAAGTCCGCCGGTGTCTGGAAGAAGACCGCCAGTGCGAGCCTCTGGCGCTGTCCGAGCGAAAGATCCCGCAGAGGAGAGAACCTCGTCGCCTGGATGCCGGCGTCGTCGAGGATCTCCTCCAGTCTCGGCGTGAGGAAGTCCCGCCCCATGCCATGCACCGCTCCGAACAGGTAGATGTTGTCGACCACGGAGAGGTCAGCGTTCTGCCCGATCCAGAACTTGAAGAGGGCCTTCGGCTCACCCACGATGCGCAGATCCCCCGCGGAGCGTTCGTAGATCCCCGTGAGGACGCGGAGAAGCGTCGTCTTTCCGGATCCATTCTTCCCGACCAACGCCAGCTTCTCCCCTTCCGAGACATCGAACGAAAGGTCGCGCAATGCCCACAGCTCCCTTTTGAGCGCTTGTCGCATCACGAGCGCCCGCAGGACCCGGAACGTCGTCCTCTGCTGCTTCAGCACCAGGAAGCGTTTCGAAAGGTGCCGTACCCGTACGCACGCCGTGTTCATGCCCGCTCCATTGCTGCGCCCTCGAGGCCGAGAAACGTCATGTAGCCGGCGGAAAACACGACGACGCCGAGTAGCAGGCAATGGCCGTAAACGAACGCACTCACCTGCCCCCCATCGATGAAGACCGCGCGGAAGGCGGTGAGAAATGGGGCAAGGGGGTTCAGGAAGTAGATGAGCCTGCGAGCGGCAAGGGACATGCTCTCGGGAGTGTAGAAGACCGGAGTGGCAAAGAACAGAAGTCTTGATGCCAGCGTCCAGACGTACTCGATGTCCCGGGCGAAACAGTAGAGAAGGGAGACGATCAGGCCTACACCCAGCACGAAGGCAAGGAAGGCGGCGAGAAGGGGCACGATGAGAAGGACCGATTTCCACGTGAAGAAACCGTAGAGCAGGCTGATCACCACGCACAGGAGGAGCTCGAACGTGAGTCTGTAGGCGTGGAGCGACATAGAAGTGAGGACGAGACTCTCCCGGAGGATGGTTGAGTTCAACGCAACATCCCGGTTCACAAAGAACACTTTGACCATGTGCGTGGTGGTGGTGACGAAGAAACTCACCGGCAGGATCCCGAGAAGAAGATACAGCGGGTAGGCCCTCACATCGCTGCCGAAACGCTTGCTGAACACGAAGTACATCACGACAAGCGTAGCGCTCAGTCCGCTCAGGCTCCACAATCCTCCGAGCAGTGAACCGTAATCGCCCCCCTTGAGATTGACGCGCGCCAGCTCCAAGAGGATCAAGCGGTTGGAGCGGGAGAAGAATCTCCTCAACCGGGAGCCGAGGCGGTCGGAGAACTTCACCGCGCGCATCCCGTCCTCCCGGAGGGGAGGGACTTCCTCCTTCTCCTCGAAATCCACTCGCAGAAGAAGCCCGCCTTGTTGGAGGCCTCGAAGAGAAACATGAAGGGAAGGTAGAGGAAGGAACGGCCGAGAGATCCGGGCTGTCCGGTCCTCCGGAGAGCCCAGCAGAGAGCCAGAGATTTCACCTTGACCCCCTGGCTGACGAGCTCCCGGAGGTTCACTGGATCTTCGGAGTACTTCGCATAGTAATGCCAGCGGAATCGCCCGCTTTCAAAGCAGGTTTTGACCGAGGCCGCGAGGTTTGAAGAATAGCGGTGGCGTATCAGAGGGATTGGCACATAGTGCACGAGGATCCCCTTCATGCGGAGACGCCTGGTGAACTCAGTGTCCTCAGCCCTGAGAAATGACTCATCGAAGAGCCCTACCTCGTCGAACACCTCCCTTGCGATGGCCGCCGCTCCTGCCGCTTCCAGGCCGTGGTCGACGGTGTGCCGCTCCTCTGTGTTGAACTCCTTCCACAGGTGCTGGCATCCGTCGGGAGTCGCCCCCTCCGAGAGGCGACGTTTGATGCTGGCTTCTCTGTAGGCGTGGGACACGCGGCTGACAAAGTCGTCGCCGGCTGACACGATCTTGAACCGGACGACCTTGGCGGAAGGCTCCTTCCTGAAGAAGCTGATGATGGTCTTCGCGTAGTCCGGCGCGAGGAGGTAGTCGTCGGCCACGATGGCGACGATGTCACCCGAGGCGCTTCGAATGCCCGTGTTCCTTGCCGCGGGGATCCCCTGGTGATCCTGGAAGCGGTACTCGACCCGTGGCCGCTCGGCCCGCAGCTCGTCAACCATGGCGCGGGTACCGTCCGTCGAGCCGTCATCCACCACGACGATCTCAAGGGGCACGCCTGGGTCGGACTGCTGAAAGAGCGACTCCAGACAACCCCGGAGGAGGTCCTTGCGGTTGTACGTGAGCACGACGATGGAGAGCCCCCCGTGCGCCCTGTCACTCAACTCGGGACCCTCCCCCCTGGCGCGAGTCCGCAGGATTCCGCCCGGCGAAGATGGCGGCACACCGATGCCGTGCCCGCCCAACCGTCTCTCTCAGACGCCAGAATCGCATGCCGGCCCGCCAGCACAGGCCGAGTATCACGGACAGATACCAGCACCTCCACCGGACCTTGCCCCATTGCGCTCTCTCTTCGGCCACCACCTTGGCCTCGCCGTACTTCTTTCGAAGAAGGTATTCCCCTTTGGTGTACCAGATCCGCTGCCTCACGAGGCTCAGGATGGAGGACCGGGGATCATGTTGGACGACAATGTCATCCGACTTGTACACATCGATGCCCTTTTCCTTGAGCCGGAGGTAGAGATCGAAGTCCTCTCGCGATGGGAGCGATTCGTCGAAGAGGGGATAGATCAACGCCAGGAGTGACCGCTTGATGGAGAAATTCCCCGAGGAGAGGCCGCACACCCTGTAGGGCGTTTCTCCCGCTCGGGTGAACACGGCGTCGTAGTAGTGGGCCCAAAGGGAAGCGATCGGGTCGGTACGCGAGGTGACGGACATGCCGTTGAGCACCAGCACTCCCGGGTTCTCGTCATGGATACGGCGGGTTTCTCTCAGGAAGTCCTCCCGCACAATGCAGTCGTCATCGAGGAACGCGATGATATCGCCGGTTGCAAGGGCCAACCCTGTGTTCCTGGCCGCACTCGGACCTCGATTGCTCTCCAGGCGGTGAAGTCTGATCCGCCGCAGGGGATGACCATGGACGAGGCTCCGCACTTTGTCGGAGACGGCCCGATGGCTCCCGTCGTCGACGATGATGACGTCCGCCTGTGTCGTCATCTCTTCGTTCCCTGACTGCGCCGCGAGTGACCGCAACAGCGCGGAGAGCGTTGAGAGACGGTTGTGGGTGGGGATGACAACCGATACTCGCGTGTTCATATTGGACTTGCCCCGGTTCGGTTGACGGTTGATGACTGGGGGCAACGGGCACCGCGTGGAGTGTCGTGCCTCCTCTCATACTCTGGGGGCGAGAGGTAGTCAAGGGCGGAATGCCGGCGGCCTGGGCGTTTCCGGGGCACGCAGACTCCTTCCGCGAGATCGGCTGTCCGGATCGAGTCGGTCCCGTGTGGGGAGAGCGCGTTGGGCGTTTGTGGGAAGCGGGATGCTGCGTTCGCCCTTTGAAACGGCCTCCCATGGTATGAATCACGTCTGCTGTGAGCAGAAACTTGAAGGGTGCTGATGGATTCAGCCCGAGTCTCTGACCCAACCGTTTCCGTCGTGATGCCCCTGCACCATGGCTCGATTCGCTGTTTCGAGGCTCTCCAGAGCGCTGACCCGAGACCTGACGAGATCATCGTGGTGGGAGACGGGGCCCCCGAGTCGATGGTGGAGCGGGCTCGGCAATACGGGTTTCGTACCCTCGTCACGCCGGTGCAGAGCGGCCCCGCGGCTGCCCGAAATCTGGGAGCCCGGCACGCACAGGGCGCCGTGCTCTGTTTCGTCGATGATGACGTGGCGCTCTCGCAAAACGCCATCGGGCTGATCAGAGAGTTCTTCGCGAGTGCTTCGGAGGATGTCGCCGCAGTGCTCGGGTCATACGATGAAGAGGCTTCCGCCACAAACTTCGCCTCCCAATACAAGAATCTTCTTCAGCACTATGTCCATCAGCAGGCGCGAGAGGAAGGATTCACCTTCTGGACCGCGTGCGGAGCCATCAGGCGAGACGTATTCCTGAGCCTTGGCGGGTTCCAGGAGCACTATCGAACACCGAGCATCGAGGACATCGCGTTCGGGTACCGTCTGCGACGGGCAGGGTACCGAATTCGCGTCAGCAGAACGCTCCAGTGCAAACATCTGAAACGCTGGACCCTTCTTTCCCTCTTCAGATCAGACTTCTTTCGTCGGGCCCTTCCGTGGACTGATCTGATCCTGAGTGCCGGGCGATTCGATGACGATCTCAACATATCTGCGGTGAACCGCTGGAAGGTCGTGATTGCGTATGGGCTGCTTCTCTCCTGCGTGTTGAGTGCGTCTGCGTTCGCGTGGAGGGCATCGGCGAGCATTCTGGCGGTGACACTGGTGATCCTGGACAGGGGACTGTACCGGCTCTTCTTCCGGAAGCGGGGCATGTCGTTTGCGCTCCGCGGCATCCTTTGGCATTGGTTCTCCTACCTGTACAGTGGGGCGGCTTTCTGCTTCGGAGTCGTTCGGTTCGTGGCTGTTCGCGTGACTGCGCTGAATGCCCATCGCGTCATCGGGCCTGAGGACAAGGGGCCTCGAGCCGAGACCTCATGACACTCGCCAACATCCCTTTCCGGTTGGAGGCGACGCGGAGTCGTGCCTTCCTCTTGGTGGCCCTTGCCTGCCTTGTCGGCGCAATTGTGAGCATTGCCGCCTATCGTACCGATCTCACCCGCTACGGCACCTGGGCCGACCAAGCGAGCTACCTTTCCGCCGCCCTGAGCCTGGCCCATGATCACGATCTTCGATTTGAGGCAAAGGACCTTGACCGATTCGA
>JALOPK010000236.1 GCA_025453925.1 Candidatus Eiseniibacteriota bacterium
GCTCGGTGCAGTGCGGTCGGCCTCCCGGAACCATCGAACGGCCTCCTCGTCGCGCCCCAACTCCGCGAGAGAGCGCGCGCGCAGGAGGTAGGCGGGACAGGTGACCGTCTTCCGGTCTGTCCTGCTGAGGAGCGTGTCAATGCGGGCCAGGGCGACCAGAGGAACATGAAGGCGGCCGGCAACTTCCGCGTAGAGCAGTGCTCCCCGCTCCTGCCACTGATCCCAACCGTCACCGCGCGCGAGGTGCTCGCTGATGAGGGCCTCCGCCGCATCGTACTGCCCGATCTGCGATCTAGATTCGGCCTCATGGAATCGCGAGGGACTATCGAGGTCTGACTCCGGGAAGAACCGGCGGAGTTCGGCGAACTTGTCGGCTGCCGCGCCATGCTGGCCCTTCAGCGTGAGCGCCATGGCCATGAGGAAGAGGGCATCATCCGCCAGCCCGCTTTCCGGATGCCTGGCGATGATCAGGGCGCACTTCTCGAGACACCTGTCCAGGTGCGCCAGCTCCTGCGTGCCCGGTGTACTGCCCGAGACGCGGGCCTCGGCCAGTTGTTCGGCGTCGCGATATGCCCGGCGGGCGTTGTAGTACGTATTGAAGCGGACGCACGACCCCTGAAGGAGCAACCCGCACAGCGCCACGCCTCCCCAGACACCGACAGGGAATGGGCGCACTCTCGCGCTACCCTTTCAGGCAACCAAGGGGTTTCAAACGCGCCACCTTCGTGCAAAGGCCGGCCCCGGTCACCGCGTCGACGACCAAGGAGACGTCTTTGTAGGCCTCAGGCATTTCTTCCTCCAGAGTTCCCCTTCCGGCGGCGATCACGAACACCCCCTGGGCGGCGAGTTCCCGGCTGATGGACCGGCCTCTTGCCTGCCGGACAGCGCCCTTCCTGCTCAGCAGGCGACCGGCACCATGGCATGAAGACCCGAAGGTCTCCTTCATCGCTCCGGGTGCCCCCATCAACACATAGGAGCAGCGCCCCATATCCCCTGGCACCAGCACAGGCTGCCCCTTGGCCCGGTACTTGGCGGGCACCTCCGGTCGCCCCGGCCCGAAGGCGCGGGTTGCACCCTTGCGGTGTACGCATAGGCGCTTCATCACCCCGTCCACGGAGTGGTGTTCCAGCTTCGCGATGTTGTGGGCTACCTCGTAGATCGTCCATGCCCGTACGCGATGTTGACCGAACAAGCTGGCGAGCACGGCGCGGCTCCAGTGCGCGAGGAGTTGACGATTGGCGAACGCGTAGTTCACCGCGGCCGACATGGCCGCCAGATACGCGCTGCCTTCCGGTGACTGAACCGGCGCGCAGCACAACTGCGGGTCGGGAAGCGCGATCCCATACTTCGCCGACGCCTTGAGCATGGTGTGGAGGTAGTCGTCGCACACCTGGTACCCCAGCCCGCGCGACCCGGAGTGGATGGTCAATGTCACCGATCCTTGGGCGAGCCCCATGAGGGTGGCGGCCTCCGGATCGGTGATTTCGTCGACGTACGCGATTTCGACGAAATGATTGCCAGAGCCCAGCGTGCCGAGTTGAGGTCTGCCTCGCTCAAGCGCCCGGGGGCTGAGCAGTGTGTGATCCGCCCCGGGCATGCAGCCACCCTCTTCGATCCCGTCAAGATCGGTTGCTTCCCCATATCCCGCTCTGACGGCCCATCGCGCACCCTCCGTCAGGACATGTCGTTCCTCCGCGCCGGTCAGGCGGAGCGCCGAACTCGCTCCGATGCCGCTGGGGATGGCCGCGGCCAGCGCCGTGACCGTATCCTTAACCTTCGGCCTCATTTCGTCTCGGGAGAGGCTCGTTCCCATCAGCCTCACGCCGCAATTGATGTCGTATCCCACTCCCCCCGGCGAGATCACTCCCTGTTCGACGTCGAAGGCCGCCACGCCTCCGATGGGGAATCCGTACCCCCAGTGGATGTCGGGCATGGCCATGCTGCGGCCGACTATGCCGGGCAGGGATGCAACGTTTCGCACCTGTTCCGGGGCTCTTTCGGACAGGATGTGCGGCAGTAGATGCTCGGAGGCGTAGATCAGGCCGGGTACGCGCATGGCGTCTGTTTGGGGGAGCTCCCAGCGATATGCGTCGATTTGCGTGAGTCTCATGAGGAGTCCTTCAACAACGGTGAGAGCGGATCCAAGACAGCGGGGCCTGACCAGCATCGGCGAGCCACGCCGAGCGGTCAAGTGCGACGTGCGGCGCCCAATTACAAACACCCCCCCAGCCGGAGGGATCCCGCCGGGGCGGCGCCTCGCGGTGGGCGGCACCCCCAGATGGGTGCCGGCACCCCGCGGTTCACCGCTGGCAAAGATTCAAGCCGCACGTATCTTGAATCCCTGCACGCGATGCCCCGGCTCGGGTGCACGGTGCCCCGACGAGCCCCGTGGTGGGGCCCGTCGTGAAGGCCCGCCAAGGCGGACAGGGTGCGTGATACCACATCAATCGAGCGGGGAGGGTCGGGGATGGTGCATCAAGCAGAGGCGAGGGTGGGTGCGATCATGAGAAGCCAGAAGCCTGATCCATCCGACATGCGGGCAGACGACGGCGGCGAGCATATCGGTTTCGATCTCGTCGAAGTCGCCCGTATGCGGGAGATGTTGGTCAGGTGGGGTTCACGGCTTCTTGTCAGGGTGCTGACGCCCGCGGAACGGGCCTATGTGGAAGGAAAACGAGACCCGGCTCCCCATCTGGCAGGCATGGTGGCGGCCAAGGAAGCCTGTTTCAAGGCCCTCGGCCTCGGGCCGGCACAGGGCGTGGGATGGCACGATATCGCCATCGGTCACTCCCCGATGGGGGCGCCCTTGGTGACGGTAAGCGGCGGCGCTCGCCAAGCGATGGCGGCGCTGGGCGGGCGGAACATGGCGGTGAGCATCTCCCACGAGCGTTCCGTCGCGGGTGCGATCGCAGTGCTGCTGCGGGTTTGAGAGGTGCGGTCCTTGACGAGAACGTTCGTATCTGCTAAACTGATCGACTTACTTCTTATCACGCGACGGCTGGCATGACGGCCGGTCATGCGTGACCCGTTCAAAGGAGATGCGCCCATGTTCGTCCGGTGTACCGTAGTCCTCGTCGCTCTCATCGCACTGGTGGCTGCCTGCCAGCCAAAGCCCCAGGACCAGGTTCCCCCGACCCCGAGCCCGGCGGTCCAGGCTGCTCCGAAGGCTGAGCCCGTCATCGACGTGGCGACGATTGACTCGATGGCCGCGCCCATGGATTCCGTGGTCGCGCCCATGGATTCCCTCGCGCAAGCCCCAGTCACTGAGTAGTATGGTTTATGCGGGGAGGGCCGGCGGCCGGCCCTCCCCGCATTCTCTTCGCTTCGAGAACAACCTGCTCCAGCTACCGCCCCAGATAGACCGCCCGTTCTGACGCGCGACCCGCGCGCCCCACCACCGAAATGACATACGTGCCGGCACGGAGTCCCGGTGCGGTGATCCGCATGTGGTCAACCGCGGAGGGGTTCACAGCCTCGCCCACCAATCGCCCGCCGAGATCGTGCAGCGTCGCAGACGTGACGCCGGCCGCGTAGACGACCAGAACGGAAGCACCCCGCCACGGGCATGGAGCCACCGTGAGTCTGTATGGGGCCACCCCGGCGGCGGGTGACGCCGCATCCAACGCGAGGCTGTCCGTCCCTCCCGCTTCGTGGTATCGGGCCATGAACTCCTGCAGGTACAGATTCGCCACGCGGGAGTCGCGGACGAGCAGGAGATTCTCGTCATTTGAGTGCTCCGCCGACCATGACCAGTTGAAGCTGCCGGTGACCAGCGCCGCGTCGTCAGCGAGATTGTCGGCGTCCAGCAGAAGGTACTTGTGATGCATCGAGGGGTACGACGCGAGGAGGTGCACGTCGGCGGGAGGCGCCCATGCCCCGGAGCCCTGGCCGCTCATGGGCCAGTACTGGCTGGTGCTGGAGGCTTGTCCCGCATCGAATACCCCGGCGACAGCGACACCCTGCTCGTCCCGGGCCATGCGAAGTGCCGCTTCGATGTCCGAGCTGGTGAACCCAAAGATCGAGAAGTAGAGCCCACGTGCCGCACCGGCGATCACCTGGTCCAACTGCGCGGTGCACCCATCGCTGGGGCTCATGTAGAGTTCCACCGGGCTCGATCCGACCAGGAAACGATGAGGCGTATTGTTGATCTTGCGGGATCCGAAGCGGGCCATGGCGGGGACCGGGAGTGACCCTGATGATCCCCACATTTCCTCGAACTCCGCAGTGTAGGCACCGGCGAGGGCTTGGTCCTGAAAGAGAATCACGTTCTCGGCGTTCTCGTAAAAGCCGTTATAGGTGATGTTGGCGCTTCCCGTCCAGACATAGTCGTCGGCCGCGGAGGTTCGATCGCCGAAATCGAAGACGAGGAACTTGTTGTGCATGTATCCGGCGCCATCGTTGGGACCGGCGGTGTCGGTGAGCACGGGGATGCCAGCGGCGACGAGCCGATTGACTTCCACCCCGACGTTCTCGGACTCCGCGATCACGCGAACCTGGACGCCTCTGTTCCGGGCCACGATGAGCGCGCTGGTAATCTCCGGCACGGTGAGGTTGTAGAGACAGGCATCAATGGAGGAGGCTGCCCCGTTGATGCGATCGAGCAGTCTACGCTGCAACACTGCATTGCCGTTGGCGACTTCTCCGGTGGCGTACTCCGCGGCCACACTCTGGGTGAAGTAGGCGTTGATGGCGCCTGAACACCCGGTGGCGGAGGCGGTCGACGCGGCCCATACCGCGCTGCGATTCTCACCCGTGCTGTTCCAGCAGATCGCCTGCACGCGATAGATGGTGGCCGGTTCCAGCCCGTCGATAGTGATGGCATGCGCGGACGATTGGGTCGAATCGCTGGTGGAACCCAGGTCACCCGGGTTCTCGAGACCCCAGAGCAGCCGGGCTCCCGCCGGGGCGTCAGTGGTCCAGCGCACCGTGAAACCGTTGGGATTGAAGTCATCCTCGACGGGGCCGGCGATGAACTGGGGACCCCCCACATCCTGCACGTCCGAGGGGAATCTGGGCAGCAACTGATAGGAATCGATGTAGGGAGCGTCCGGATCCCACTGCTTGACGATACCCGTGATATGGTATGTTCCTGATGTCAGGGATATGCCGGTATCCGAATCGATGTAGAGGACACAGGAGCCGCTTCCATCAGTGATGATCCCCGCCGTCGCATCATACGCTGCGAACTCAACGCGGACGAGCCGGCTTTCATCGGGCTCAGTGAAGTCAGGAAGGAATGCATTGGCCACGTCTGCGCACAGTGCTGGCCGCGGCTCTTCTGCTTGAGCCTGCCCGGCCACCTGGACGGAACTGGGCACGATCTGCGTGGTGCCGCGATACTGCCCCACCACGCCGACGACGGTCACCGAGTCGCCCAGAGCCACCTGATGGGTGTAGTCGCTCCGGTACACGAGGATGCCGCCGGTTTCGTCCTGAACGTAGATCTCCGTGCGGATGGCACTGAACGTACCCGTGGGTGCAGTCACCACGCCGGAAACCTGGACTTCCGTTCCCAGTGCGTAGGGGGGGGCGGGAAACCCCTGCGCATCATTGGCCCCTCCAGCAGCCGGCCTGA
>JALOPK010000500.1 GCA_025453925.1 Candidatus Eiseniibacteriota bacterium
ACCGAGGCCAGCACCCTTTACTACGTGGCTTTTGTCGACCGTGGCGACGTTCGGCGGATCATCAGCCTCCGTCGCGCCACCCGACGCGAGGTGAAGCGCTATGTCGAGAACGGCTAGACGCAAGAAGATCGTGCTGCCCACGGCCGCGGAAGACCGGGCCATCATCGCGGCGGCCAAGGCCGACCCGGACGCGCAACCCCTCACCGCGAAGCAACTCAAGGCGATGGTCCCCATGCGCACGTTGCGCGGGCGCCCCAAGTCCCCGAAGAGAAAGCTGCTCGTGTCCATCCGCTACAGCCCGGAGGTCGTCGCCTACTTCAAATCCACCGGCGAGGGGTGGCAGGCGCGCATGGACAGCGTGCTCCGTCAGTATATTGCGCGACGCACCAAGGCCGCGTGAAGAAGGGCCGAACCACAGGATCCAGCGACCACTTCGTGTCGCTGATCCTGAGCGTTAGGCTCTGTGGCGAGGGGGCGGAGGAAGTGGTATGGTAACTCCATGAAGGTCCGAGATGTAATCCGCATGGTCGAGCAAGGCGGATGGTATAGGGTCGTCACAGAAGGCAGCCATCGCCAGTACAAGCACACCATAAAGCCCGGGCGGGTCACCATCAATGGGCATCCGGGAGATGACATGCCGAAGGGAACGCTGGCGTCAATCAAGCGACAGGCGGCGCTGGCACGAGGGAAGAAATCATGAAGCGACAGTACTTGGTGCGGATCGACAAGGACGTAGATAGCGATTGGGGTGCTTCCGTTCCGGATCTTCCGGGTTGCGTAGCCACGGGAAAGACCATCGATGTTGCGCTACGGCGGATCGAGAGCGCCATCGAGCTGCATTTGCGCGGTTTGCGCGAGGACGGAATCTGGATTCCATCTCCGAGGCAGCGCGCTGTGAGACCACGTCGCACGCCAAAGCAGGTCAACTTCTACGCAACGGTCGAGGTGGCAGCCTAACCTGGACATGCAGCCGCCCGGGGCGGCTGGCTGAACATCGTTCAAAATGGACAGTCAGTCACCCGCCACCCCGGCGGCGGATGCCCCGCGTTATGCGGGCGACCGCGGATCGCACGGGACGGCCAGATGGTCACGGTGAGCCATGGTCGTGATTACTTCGAGGATCGGACTACATTCGAGGAGCGCTTCTGCAGCGCATGTCAATCCTGGGAACTCCATCGGGTCCTCAGCCGATGGTGGGGGTGCCACCCCAGTTCGGGCGGCGAAGGCATATTCCAGGCTCCGAATGGGTCTATGAGCGGGAGATTGTTGCAGTCTGCTGTCGCTGCTATCCATATGCATCGTCCAGAGGAGCTTCTCGAGGGTGAGGACCCCCGCAGAACACGATGCTGCCCAGGGCGTGCGCAAGGGGCGCTGGTGAGCGTCGACGTCATGCGACGGTCCGGCTCAGACGATCCGGTTTCACTGCCAGACGAACGCGTGCGCCGAGGCGGGCCAGCATGTCGAGGAGTGTGCCCGTGCTGAACTGGTCGATTCGCCCGCGGACCAGGTCTCTGACACGGGGTTGAGAGATTCGAAGCGTCGTGCGCTATGCCCCCCGGGGGGGTGTTGTGCCGTGGGTGTATCTGGTCGTCGCGGGGGTATTCGAGATCGGGTGGCCGCTGGGGTTCAAGCTCTCGCAGACCACGAGGTTCCGGATTGCCTTCCTCGCCGTTGCCGTCGTCTCGATGGCCCTGAGCGGACTCTTCCTTTGGCTCGCGCAACGCGATATCCCGATCGGTACGGCCTATGCCGTGTGGACCGGCATCGGCGCTGCGGGAACATTCGCGCTCGGCGTGGCCGTCTTCGGTGATCCGCTCACCCTGCTTCGATCGCTCTCGTTTCTCCTCATCCTGGCCGGAGTCGTCGGTCTGAAGATCGGCCATTGAGCGCCTGCGCGAATGTTCTCCCTCTTTCCCAGCCGCCCCCTCGCCCGATCTCCCGTCATGACGGGTGGAGGTTGCCCATGTGGAAAACGGTCCTCCTGTGGATCCCGATGGTGGGGATTGCGGTGCTGAACGGGTCCGTACGCGAGATGTGGTACGGACCGCTGCTCGGCGATCTGCGCGCGCATCAGGTCTCGACCCTCGTGGGTCTCGGGCTGTTTGCGGTCTACACCTGGGCCGTCATGCGCGTGTGGCCGCCGCTGACGACCCGGCAGGCGATCGGGGTGGGGCTGACGTGGCTGACGCTGACGGTGGCCTTCGAGTTCGGGTTTGGCCGCTTCGTGGCAGGCCACTCGTGGAGTCGGCTGCTCCATGACTACAACCTGCTTGCGGGGCGGCTCTGGGTCTGTATCCTCCTCTGGATCGCCATCGCGCCGCTCGTCTGGTCCCGCCGGCACCGGCGCGGATCGACAGGGTGACGGCAGACGGCCTCGATGGAGCTTCCAGGGACGGCAACGGCCCGGGAGTCGCGGAGATCGATCATGCATCGGATCGTCCGGCACATCCTCCTGCCCGTTCTTGTCTGCGTCTGCTTCTTCGCCGTGGCGTTCACGCCGGTCGAGGTGCTCGGGTGCCGGAACCGCGGCCTGCTCGCGCTGGCCATCGCGGGGGGCAGCGGTCTGGGGGCGCTGGGGACGGCGATCGTCGGACTGCAGAGGCGGGTACAGCGCGATGCGGTCGCTCCGTGGTGGGCGGTCAGTACGCTGATCCTGACGGTTCCGGTCGTCGGAATGATCCTCCTGGCATGATGTGCCCCATTCGCAGGATGCTGAGAAACCTGGTTTCACCCAGGCTGCTCGGGTACCCATCCGCAGGAGGGGTGGGGGCCAGATG
>JALOPK010000237.1 GCA_025453925.1 Candidatus Eiseniibacteriota bacterium
CGTGACGGGCATTCCCTCAGGGCAGCAGGCATGGCTGGCCGCGTGGTTCGACTGGAACGGCAACGGCGTGTTCGAGAACCCAGGCGAGCGAGCCTTCTTCCAGGCGGCGACCGCTCTGGTCGACACCGTCGACTTCAGCGTCCCCCCGGGCGCGACGGTAGGCACGGTGTTCTCCCGGTTCCGGCTTGCCTGGAATGGCAACGACATCGAGAATCCGATGTCAGCCGGCCCCGTGTGTGACGGGGAAGTCGAGGATTACGCGGTCGTCATCATACCCGTCGAGCTGGGCAGCTTCGAAGCGACACAGGACGGCGACGGCGTCCTCATCAAATGGACCACCCACTCCGAGTGCGAGAACCTTGGGTTCTATCTGTATCGCTCGCCCCGGGAGGCCGGTCCGTACGACCGGATCTCCGATCTCATCCCCGGCGCCGGCACAAGCGCGGGCCCCCAGGCGTATTCGTATCGTGACCATACGGCGACCCCGGGACTGACCTGCTGGTACGAACTGGCTGATGTGACGACCGCGGGCGTTGAGACGCTCCATGGCCCAGTGTGTGCGGGGGGTCCGCAGAATCAGGGCATCGTGCTGCTGGACGTGCCGGCGCCCCATCCCATCGTTGACCAGGCCGATGTCAGATTCGTCTTGCCGGCGCGGTGTCCCGTCACCCTCACGCTGTGCGACTTCGCGGGCAGGGCCCTGGTAGTCATCGCCGAGGGTATCTTCGATACCGGGGCGCATGTCGCGCGGGTCGATCGTGCCCCTGACGGTCATCGCTACGGTTCGGGGAGCTATCTCGTCCGGCTTGCCACGCCCTTCGGGGTTCGAACCCGGGCGGTGGTGTTCGCGGAGTAGCCCCGCCGCCGTCAGGCGGATGTTGATGCGGGCCGACAGCCGGCGCCGGCGGGCACCCTCGCGGTGTTTCCGCCGGTGACGGCTGCCCCGGATCAGACGGCGCACGCCTACGGGTCGAAACTGAACGCGTGCACGCAGAGGCGAATCCTGCGTCGCAGGCATGGGTCACCACAGAACCTCAGGAAGTCTCCCGCGTCGAACCGGGCGCCGACCGTGAGGCGAGCCTCGAGGCCGGCCTCGCTGATCCGGTAGGAGCCGCCCAGCACGTGTCGGCGCCGTGAGGCCGCAGGGCTGCACTGGATGCGGGTGTCATCTCCCTCCCGGCTGAGATAGAAAGGCACGCGGTGGCTGCGAAGCCAATCAGCGAGCCGTGACGATGGTTCGGCAAGGGCATCCCCGGGAACGAAGAGAGTCAGCTCGAGCCGGGACCACGCGGGGTCAGGGGGCAACGGTGCCGGCGCGCCTATTCGAAACCCTTCGCGCTCCATGCCGCTGAGTTGGCCGGCCTCCTCCGCGTTCAGCCCCCTGAACGCCACGATGCTGCGGCCCCAGAAGCCGGGGAACGACGCCTGAAGCCGCGGGGAGAGGAACAGCACGTCTCGGGCCACCAGGAGCCGGTCGGCCAGATCCGGCCGGGCCGTCGTGATCGCCCGCATCATCCAGGCCTGGAGCCATTCCGGGGTCACGCCGGCCAGTGACTCGTCGACCCAGACTGCCGCGCACGGGGCCGGAAGGCGCGTCTTCTCGATCGCCGCCTTTCGGATCGCCTCGACCTCGACAGGCGTCGTGGCCCGCACGGCGCTGTGGGCCAGGCGACGGGGAGGATCCTCGCAGGCGCCGCACCCGAGACACCTGGCCTTCTTGAGCCCGACGGTCACGCAATAGCCTTCGTCGACGCCTGCTCGGACCGCCTCATACCTGGACCAGAGGAACCCGTCCGAATACTGGCAACGGACATGATCCCATGGAAACACGTGGGTGCGCGACTTCTCCTCGACGAGCTTCGGCGTAAGAACCCCGGCGTCCGCGGCGAGGGCAAGGAATCGCCCTCCCATGGACGGCGAGACCTCGCCGTCATAGCAGAACCCTTCCTGGCCAAGGCACCGCAAGGCATCCAGCAGGCGGCCGTCACCCATGGCGAGGACCTGGCCCATCACGTACTCCGTGTAGGGCGTGGCCAGTCGGAACTCGAAGCCCGCGGTCTCGCTGATCGAACGCAGCCTCCCGATGAGCGGCGCCCACGTATGCTCGTCCAGAATCAGACGGTCGTACTGGAACGGTGTTCCCGGCATGCGCATGAGGAGCCCCGCGCTGAATAGGATGCGCAGTCTCGGGTTGGCCCTTGTCCGGGATTCGGCGAGGCGCTCCGTGAACGACCTGAACTCGGCGATATCCTGTGGCGTCTCGTGGCCGGTGATCACAAAGAAGAGTTTCACTTCCCGCACCGGAAGGTCGAGAAGCCGGCGCAGCACGATGTCGACATCGGCGGTGGAGACGCCCTTGTGAAGCATCGCGCGGATCCGCGCACTGACACCTTCGACCCCCAAGGTGAACGAGCGCTTGCCGAGGGCTGCCTCCGCGTCCAGCAGGCATGGATCGGCTGCAAGGACGTCGATGCGCTGGCTCTTGACACCCACCTCATCGAACCGCGTGGAAAGCGTCGCCAGAACTTTCAGGAAATCCCGGTGAGTGTTCACGTTGAATCCGGTGATCTCGATGCGGCTGGCGCCAATCGACTGCTTGAGGAGCCGGGCATGCGCCAGGATGTCTTCCGCGGGAAGATCCCGCGAGGGCCTTCGGTCGAACGCCTCGAAGCAGAACGCGCAGAAGGACGCACAGCCGAATCCGGCCGGGAGCCGCGCCGTGGATGCCTCGCCGCCGTTGAGCACCGGATAGCGCCATGGGAGGTCCTCCCGCCCGGGGATGGGCAGAATCGCCTTGGGGACCGCGCCCGGCTCCCACGGGAGCCACACCGAGGGCACCGTCGCGGCGATCCCTCGGAGCCGTTCCCGTTTCGGTCTTCCCGCGGTGCGTACTATCACATCGAGGATCTGAGGCACCGCGCGTTCACCCTCGCCATAGAAGAACGCATCAACGGGGCAATCCTCTCCCCGGCCGTGGAGCGCCTGGGAAGCCAAGGCCGCCGATCCCCCCAGGATGATGGGAGGCCAGCCCTCGTCACGGGCCGAGCAGGGAAGTGGAATCGATGAGTGGAGGAACAGAAAGGGTAGGTTGAGGAGCTCCAGAACGTAGGATACCGACACACACACGAGATCGAACTCCTCGACCCTTCGGCACGACTCGATGCCGAACACCAGCGGCATGCCCGCCTTCATAAGGGTGTTCCGGTCGCGTTCTCCCGGCAGGAACGCGAGGTCCACACACGCATCCGCCGAGAACGCCCGCACCGCGTGCGCCAGCACGAGGTGCGGCTGCGAGCGCTCGACGACCCCGAACGGTGAGAGTCGCATGATGAGCACACGAAGGCGCGCGTGCTCGAACCGCGGGTTGGCGAATGTCGGATTCGGGCGGGGAACCCTGATCTCACTGAGGCAGAGGCGCCACCCCTCTCGCTCGAACCACGCAGCCAGGTCGGGACCGGCGTCGCCGGGAGACCCTCCTGGTTCTCGGCACATCGGAGGCGGACAGCCGTCGGGCTTCATCGCGGCTCTGGCGCCCCGCCTAAGACGGGGCGGGCTCGCCCGGCTACTGCTCATCGAGCTGGATCAACGCCAGGAACTGCTTGCCTGCCAGCTGTTTGACCACGCCCTTCAGCTCGAGCTGGAGCAACCGCGCCAGGAGCCGGCCCGAGGGTTCGCCCGTCCGTGCGCACAGTGCGTCGATGTGGGCGGGATCGGTGCCCAGCGCGCGAAGAAGCGTCTGCTCGTCCCCATCCAGTTTCGGCACGGGGAGATCGGGGCGACGGGAGCCCCTCGCCGGCAGCGGCTCTCCCAGCGCCGCCAGCACGTCGTCAACATCCTCGACCAGGGCCGCGCCCTGCTTGATCAATCCGTGAGGCCCCTTGCTCGTCCGCGCGTTAATGGGACCGGGAACCGCCATCACCTCCTTGCCCTGCTCCAGTGCATGCTGGGCCGTGATGAGGGCTCCACTGGTCTCGCGGGCCTGCACCACGATGACGCCCATGGAGAGGGCGGCGATGATTCGGTTTCTTCGAGGGAAGTGCTTCGGGTTGGGCGACGTGAGGGGAGGGAACTCACTCACCACGACGCCTTGCCCGGCGATCTCCTGCATGAGCTTACGGTTTTCGGGAGGGTAGGCCACGTCGGGACCGTTCCCCAGCACCGCCAGAGTTCTCCCTCCGGCGTCCAGTGCGGCCTGGTGGGCGAAGCTGTCGACGCCGCGGGCGAGGCCGCTCACCACCACGAGGCCCGCCGTGGCCAGGTCGCGGCCCAGATCGTAGGCTACCGTCTTGCCATACTCAGTGGCGGCCCGAGAGCCCACGATGGCGACGGCCCGGCGGTCATCGGAGAGGAATGCACCCCGGGTGTACAACAGCACAGGGGGGCTGGGGATGTTCCTCAATGACGGGGGATAATCGTGGTCCCAGATGGTATAGAGTCGGTAGTCGCCCGTGCGGAGCGCCTCGACCTGCTTGGCGGTTCCCTGGTCTTTGGCCTCCCGGATGGCCCGCACCACCCTCGGCTCGTCTTGACCGAGGATAGCGGCGAGCATCCGGGGAGGCGCGTCCAGCACCTCCCGGGGACCCCCGAGACGCTGAATCAGAATTGCGATCTTCTGATCGCCGATGCCCGCCACGCCCGACAGGGTCAGCCACGAGGCGAGTTCGGCGGTGTCTACGGAAGCGGTGAGCCTGCTTTCGCCCTTTTCCATCTGGCAACCAGGAGAGCGAGGAGCCCTTGCGGATCTTGGGATGCCGTCCACCCGGGGAGCAGGTCATCACCCGAGGATCCCGGCACTGAGGAGAATGTTGGGCAGATCACCCAGGGCTTCGAATCGAGGCCTCGGCCGAATCGCGCCAACTCGTCGCGGATCATCGCAACCTCGCCGGAGGCATCGTCCCCGCCCCTCACCACAACCACCACCAGTCCCGCGCGCTCGGCGTGGGCGAGGAACCGGTTCCCTATCCCCTTGCCCTCCGATGACCCGGCAACCAAGGCGGGCAGTTCCGCGAGCACCAGCGGCTCGAACTTCTCGGTCAAAACGGCTCCCAACACGGGGGCGGTGGTGGAGAACGGCCATTCCTCGACACGAGGTCGAGCCCTTGTGAGCCTCGAGAGAAGCGTCGACTTCCCTGAGTTGGGAGGCCCGATCAGCGCGATGTCCACCATGAGCGCCAACCGAAGCTCGACCGTTCGTTCCTCGCCTGCCTGGCCGGCCTGGCCTTCGCGCGGAGTCCTCCTCGTCGGCGTCGCCAGCTTGGCCGTGCCCACCCCGCCGCGGCCGCCGTGGGCGATCACGAACTGCTGATCATGTTCGACCATGTCGGCGAGCACCGCATGATTGGAGCCGTCGAGGATCATGGTACCCAGGGGAACCTCGATGTGCAGGGGTATGCCGTCCGCGCCGAACAGGCGGTTAGTCCCGCCGGGCTTGCCGGCTCCCGCGGCGAAAAGCCTGCGGCCCGCGAGATGGCTCAGGTCATAGCGCTGCCCGTTGGCCCTGAGCACCACATCGCCTCCTCGGCCGCCGTCACCGCCGTCCGGGCCGCCCTTGGGCACATGCGGATCGTGA
>JALOPK010000238.1 GCA_025453925.1 Candidatus Eiseniibacteriota bacterium
GGGCCGTACCCCGACGGGCCCGCGGTGACCCGTGCATGCCTGGCATGCCATGAAGATGCGGCACACCAGGTCATGAAGACGGTGCACTGGACCTGGGAGACGCATCCGGTGCAGGTTCCCGGTCACGAAGAGCCGGTGCGCCTGGGTAAGAAGAACGTCATCAACAACTTCTGCATCAGCGTGCAGTCCAATTGGTTCGGGTGTACCGCCTGTCACGCTGGATATGGGTGGGAAGACGATTCCTTCGACTTCTCACAGACCGAGAATGTCGACTGCCTGGTGTGCCATGATCAGTCCGGCACCTACGTGAAGGGAAACGGCGGGTATCCGGCCCCGGGGGTCGATCTTGCCGCCGTCGCGCAGAGCGTTGGATCACCCACGCGCGAGAATTGCGGGGGGTGCCACTTCCGAGGAGGAGGCGGCGACGCAGTGAAGCACGGCGATCTGGACGACACGCTTCGCAATCCGCGGGAGCGCGTCGATGTGCATATGGGAAAACACGGCATGGTCTGCATCGATTGTCACCGAGCTACAGACCACCTGATCCGGGGCCGCTCCATCTCGGTGAGCATCGACAACGAGAACCGGCTGTACTGCACTGACTGCCACGCCGAGAGACCGCATGGGGATGAGCGTCTCGACGGCCACACCGCCGCGGTGGCCTGCCAGACGTGCCACATCCCGCAGGTCGCCTTGCGCGAAGCCACCAAGATCCACTGGGATTGGTCGGCCGCCGGCCAGGACCTGGGGGACGATCCCCACTCCTATCTGAAGAAGAAGGGTCGGTTCGTGTACCAGAAATCGCTCGTTCCCGAGTACTACTGGTTCGACGGCACGGCAGGCCGCTACCTGCTGGCTGACCGTGTCGATACTGCTGCGCCGACCCCGCTCAATCCCCCCCGGGGCCATCTTGCCGACCCCGCAGCTACGGTGTGGCCGTTCAAGGTTCACCGGGGCCTTCAGATCTACGACACGGAGAATCGCTACCTCCTTGTTCCCAAGACGGTGGGCTCCGGCGGGTATTGGGAGGACTTCGACTGGGACAAGGCGGCACGCCTGGGATCAGAAGCGACCAAACTCCCTTATAGCGGTCACTTCGGGTTCACCTCCACGGAGATGTTCTGGCCGCTGACCCACATGGTCACCCCCACCGATCAGACGCTCCGCTGCCACGACTGCCATGTCACGAGCGGAATCATGGATTGGGAAGCCCTGGGCTACCCCGGTGATCCATCGCAATGGGGAGGGCGATCCCGGCTCCGGCAGGCGGGCCTCATCGCCTCGGGAGAACTCCGATGAGCTGGGGCCTCATCGCCTTCATTACCGTGGTGGCCGCGACGCAGCCCGGTATCTCCCAAGCTCCTGCCACGCATGCGTCCGCCACGATCCACCCCACCTATCCGCTGCTGGATGACCAGGGGCGGAGTGTCCTTGAGTCCTCGGGCCCCGTGTCGCCGATTGCGACGTGCGGTGCCTGCCACGATACTCGCTTCATCGAGACGCATAGCGCCCATGCCGATGCCGGCTTCAGTGCACTGGGGACCCCCGGATCGGCACCCAGCGGGCGCGCATGGGACACCAGCACCGGGATCTTCGGGCGCTGGTATCCCCTGACCTATCGGTATCTCTCGCCCCTGTCTGATTCGATCATCGACCTGAGCACCGCCGACTGGATTCGGTTCTACGGGCGGCGGCACGTGGGTGGTGGGCCGGCGGTGTACACCCGCGATAGGGGGAGGCTCGTCGACCTTGATGCGAGCGGGGGCTCCGATGCCGAAACAACGGCATACGACCCCGTCTCGCAGCGCCGGGTTTCCTGGGAATGGCGCCGCTCCGGCGTGGTGGAGCTGAACTGCTTTCTCTGCCATATCGCGAATCCCGACAACGCCGCACGAATCGCCGAGCTGGAGGCCGGTGCATTCGGTTGGGCGAGTACGGCGACCCTGTCGACCACCGGCCTGGTGTCGAAGCATCCGTCGGGGTGGCGGTGGAATCCGGCTGGTTTCGATGCGCAGGGCCACGTCCGGACGGAACTCCTCTCGGTGCGGGAGTCGACGAATGACAACTGCGCGTTGTGTCATGGTCTTGTCCATGGTGAACCAGACGTCCCGGTCTTGCTCAAGGGGTGCGTACCCGACTACTGGACCACCATGACCACGGGCCAGATCATCTCCCCGCAGAGGGTGGCGGAATCCGGCATGAACATCAGAGGCAAGACCACCCTCACGCGCGCATGGGACGTGCACGCGGAACGGCTCGTTGACTGCGTGGATTGCCACTACTCGCGCAACAACCCCGTGTACTGGGACGCCCGGGATCCCGGACGGCCTGCGCATCTGCGCTTTGAGGCCCGTCGGATGTCCCTTGGTGCCTACCTGCACCGCCCCAGCCATCGGCTCGCCAACAGCCCGTCCGACCCGGTGGGAGAGGGAGCCGCCTCCTTCGAGGGGTGCACGGGGTGCCATGACGCACGACGAGCCCACCGTGACCTCCCGTACGCCGCGCGGCATGAGCAGGTGCTGGCATGCAATGCGTGCCACGTCCCCCGTCTCTTCGCCCCGGCCAGGGAGATGCTTGACTGGACCGTGCTGACGCCCGACCGGAAGCCGCGCACCGTGTGCAGGGGAGTATCCTCGCCTTTCGCCGACGCCAGCGTCCTGGTGGAAGGATACGAACCGGTGTTGCTCCCGGCCCGCCAGAGCGACGGCCGGGAGCGCCTGGCACCCCACAACCTCGTCGGTACGTGGTTCTGGGTTGCGGGCGCGCCCGAACGGCCCGTGAGGCTTGATGACCTTTCGGCTGCGTACTTCGACGGCGATGGCTATCACCCCGACATCGTCGCTCTCCTGGATGGCAACCGGGATGGAGCCGTGGATCCCGGCGAGCTGGTGTTGGATTCCGCTGCGAAGATCGAGCGAATCAGCTCCCGGCTGCGCGCACTCGGACTTCAGGATCCGCGGATCGTCGCCGAGCTGCAGCCCTTCGCCATCCATCATGGCGTCGCCGCCAAGGGGTGGGCCACGGAGGATTGCGCTGCCTGCCACCACCCCCAGTCGAGGATCGACCGGCCGTTCACCGTGGGACGCGGGACGCCGGGAGACGTTCGCCCGATGCTGGCGGGCGGCACCGGCGTTCGGCTGGCCGGCCAGGTGCGGGCAGAGGACGGTCGAATCGACTACCGGCCACGTTCCACCGCCGCGGGCCTCTACGTCCTGGGCCATGACAGCCATCCCCTGAGTGACGCCGTCGGCGTCATCGCGGTGGCTGGCGTCCTCTTCGGGGTTGCCGGACATGGCGCGCTGCGGCTCCGTGTCGCGCGAAAGATGCCTCGGCATCACGGAATAGCGCGGGCCGTCTATATGTACACGGCCTACGAGCGGTTCTGGCATTGGCTGCAAGCGCTGACGATCATCGCCCTCATCGTGACCGGGCTGGAGATCCACCTCCCCGGGACCGTCAGACTGCTCGGCTTCCGCGCTGCTGTGCGTACCCACACCATCGTCGCCGCGGTGGTGGTGGTGAACGCCTTCCTGGCCCTGTTCCATCATCTCGCGGGAGGGCAGATCCGGCAGTACTTCCCCGAACCCCACGGGTTCTTCGATCAGGCGATACGCCAGGCCCGCTACTATCTGATCGGGATCTTCCGTCATGAACCCCACCCCTTCGTCAAGATACCGGAGCGCAAGCTGAACCCTCTCCAGCAGATCACCTACCTGGCGCTCCTGAACATCCTGCTGCCGCTCCAGATTGCCACGGGCATTCTCATGTGGGGCGCCGAACGGTGGCCAGTGGTTGACGGAATGCTGGGGGGGCTGCGCACGCTGGCGCCGATCCATGCCGTGGGGGCGTGGCTCTTTCTGGCATTCCTCATTGCCCACATCTACCTGACCACGACGGGCCATACGGTCCTCTCCAACATCAAGGCCATGCTCACCGGATGGGAGAACATCGATGACGTCGCGTGAATCCGTGGGGAACATGGCACACCGGGAGCATGCCCCCGCCATGCCGGCCATATCCGAAGATCGAAGGAGTCATTCATGAGTTCCACCACACCCCGCGGCTACCTGAACCCCTATGTCGCCGGCGCGCTGCTGGGTATCGTGCTGTTCGCCGCATTCTTCATCACCGGAAATGGCCTTGGCGCCTCGGGAGGCATTGCCCGTGTTCTGGTCTCCGTTGAGGACCAGGTTGCACCGGGGCATGTCGACCGCACCGCGCACCTTCTTGCCATGGCCGGCGGGCGCACCAACCCGTTGGATAACTGGATCGTCATGGTGACGGCAGGCACCCTGGTGGGCGGGTTTCTGTCGGGTCTGCTCCACCGCAGGATTAGGGTTGAGACCCTGAAGGGACCGCGGATCTCCGTTCGGGCGCGCTGGGCATTCGCGGTGGTCGGCGGGGCATTCATGGGGTATGGGGCACGCCTTGCCAGAGGATGCACTTCGGGACAGGCCCTCTCGGGTGGCGCGGTGCTTTCGGTGGGGAGCTGGGCCTTCATGTTCGCCGTGTTCGCGGGCGGGTATGCGCTGGCGTGGTTCGTACGCCGGCTGTGGACGTGAGGGAGATCGCCATGGCACCATTTGCCATCATCGACATTCTGGGCAAGCCCCTCGCCTACGGAGTCTACCTCCTCATCGGCGTCGCGTTCGGCGCGGTGCTGGAGATGGCCGGCTTTGCCGACTCCCGTCGCCTGGCTGCGCAGTTCTACCTGAAGAACATGACCGTGCTCAAAGTCATGTTCACCGCCATCGTGACCGCCATGGTCCTGATCTTCCTCGCATCGGGACTGGGGCTCTTGGACTACACGCGTGTCTGGGTCAATCCGACGTACCTGGTGCCCGGCATCGTGGGCGGGCTGATCATGGGTGTCGGCTTCATCATCGGTGGCTTCTGCCCCGGCACGTCCATGGTCGCGTTGGCTACCCTTAAGGTCGATGGGCTGTTCTTCTTCCTGGGCGCGTCCTTCGGCGTGTTCCTCTTCGGCGAGACGGTGGGGCTCTACCCGGAGTTCTTCCACAGCACCAGCATGGGCCGCTTCACGCTGCCGCAGTGGCTCGGCCTGCCGACCGGCGTGGTGGTCATCATCGTGGTGGGCATGGCGCTGTTCATGTTCTGGGGCGGTGAGAAGCTGGAGGCGGCGTTTGGGGGCGTGTCGAAACAGACTGGAAGATCCCGGTGGAAGCTCGCGGGCGCGGGCACGCTGGTCGCGTTGGCGTTGGTGGTCCTCGCGATTGGCCAGCCATCCGCTGCCGATCGGTGGGCGTATGTCGCCAGTGACAAACAACCGCTCCTGGATGGCAGGAAGGTCCATGTCGAGCCCGGAGAGCTGGTGGAGCTTTCCCAGAATGATCAGATCAACTTGATGCTGCTGGATGTGCGGGACGAGCGGGATTTCAACCTCTTCCACCTGATCGATGCGCAGCGGGTGACGTTGGGCGAGATCCAGGATGGCCTGGTGAGCCTGCGGCTGCTGTCGGCTCCTCAGAACACGGTGACGGTGCTCATGTCCAATGACGAGCTACGCGCCGTCGATGCATGGAAGCTCCTGGTCGCGGGCGG
>JALOPK010000239.1 GCA_025453925.1 Candidatus Eiseniibacteriota bacterium
CCTCTCTACTTCGCCCGCGACGGCAAGCGGTTCCGGTCATTGGGCTGCGTGCCGTGCTGCGCGCCCGTCGAGTCGACGGCCGTCACGGTCGATGACATCGTCGAGGAGCTTCGCACGACCAAGGTCGCCGAGCGTTCCGGTCGCGCGCAGGACAAGGAAGACGCCTACACCATGCAGAAGCTCCGCGCTTTGGGCTACATGTAGAGGAGGAGAACGGAATGGCACGGGAATCACTCAAGATCGTCATCGTCGGCCACGTGGACCACGGCAAGTCAACGCTGATCGGCCGCCTCTTCTACGATACCGGCTCGCTCCCGCCCGAGAAGATGCGCGAGATCGAGCGGATCTCGGAGGAACTCGGTCACGAGACCGAGTTCGCCTTCATGATGGACCATCTCCAGGAGGAGCGCGACCAGGGCATCACCATAGACACTGCCCAGACTTTCTTCAAGACCCCCAAGCGGGACTATGTGATCATCGACGCGCCGGGGCATCGCCAGTTTCTGAAGAACATGATCACGGGCGCCAGCCAGGCGGAGGCCGCACTCCTGGTGGTGGATGCCGCCGAGGGTGTGCGCGAGCAGACGCGCCGTCATGCCTACCTGCTGAGTTTGCTGGGGCTCAAACAGCTCGTGATCGCCGTGAACAAGATGGACAAGGTGGGGTTCTCCCAGGCGCGGTTCGAGGAGGTCACCGGGGAGCTGGTGTCGTTCCTGTCGGGGATCGCCTCGCACTCGATGTACCTGGTTCCCATCTCCGCCCGACGCGGTGACAATGTGGCACGCCGCTCGGACGACCTGCCCTGGTATGCCGGGCCGACGATTCTGGAGGCGTTGGACAGGTTCGAGCCCGTGGAAGCGGAGCTGCGCCCCTTCCGTATGCCGGTGCAAGGGGTCTACCCGCGCGCGGGCAAGAGCATCATCGTGGGTCGAGTGGAATCGGGTATCGTTCATGCGGGAGACGACGTGCTGCTCTTGCCCTCCCGGCGACGGACGACCGTGGCGACCCTCGAACAGTTCCTCACGGAGCCCGAGGTCCTGGAAACCGGCGAATCGGGCGGTCTGACCGTGGTGGGTGAGCCGCCGTCCCGTGGCGACGTCGTGGCCTCTGCCGCCGAACCGCCTGCCGTCACCACGCGGGTGCCTGCCACGGTGTTCTGGATGTCCCGTCAGCCGCTCTCACCCGATGAGACCCTGACGTTCCGGTGCACCACGCAGGAGGTCCCCTGCCGAGTCACCCGCATCTCCCGTAAGATGGACAGTTCCAGCCTCGATGTGCTGGAGGAGAATGCGCGTACTATTGCGGACACCGAAGTCGCCGAACTCACACTGGAGACCGAACGTCCCGTCGTGATCGAAGAGCACACCACGATTCCGGAACTCGGTCGGTTCGTGTTGGAGCGGGGCTTTGATGTGATCGCGGGGGGGATCGTCACCGCGCTCCCCCGGTAGTTTCCGACGAAGAGAGGGGGACGTCTGAGTGGCGTCCCCCTCTCGGAAGCCCTTTCGCTCCTGTCCGGTCAGCGGAGCACGACAAGCCTCCGCTGCACCGTGGCGCCGCCCGCGCTCAACCGGACCACGTAGACGCCGTTGGAGAAGCCCTCCCCCAGCGACAGGTGGGTCTCGCAGACGCCGGCTCCATCGGATCGGGCGATGCTCCGTTTCACCGCGCGCCCCGCCAGGTCCAGCAATTCCACGCTGACGACGCGGTCGGCGACACCCAAAGCCCACACCAAAGTCAACCGATCAAACGCCGGCTGCGGCGTCACGACGAGTTCACCGGGCACAACGGCGACATCCGCGGCCAGCACCTCCACCAGCATCGAAACGGCAATGACCGTCTCCGGCAGGAACGGGTCATTGGAATGGATCACCACTTCTCCCCGATGCAGCCCGGCCGCAACGCCGACCGCATCGAAGACGAGATGCAGCTCACCCGAGCCATCGGGGAGAATACTGGGGGGATATCTGCCTGTGCGCAGCCACGGGACCGACGACACCACCGAGTCGATGACAAGCGGTCTGAGCCCGATGTTGGCGAGCGCCGCCGTCGTGTCGTGCGAGTCGTTCTGCCACAGGGACGCGGAGAGCGAATCGGCGGTGAGGAGCTGGGGCGCAGCCCATATCCTGGCGGCCTCGCTTCGATCACCTCCATTGTCTGCCGCGACCACTGCATAGAACACACCCGCGGACCCGGGCAGCGCCGAATCCACAAACTCGAATGCCGGCATCGTGAGCGCACCCAGCAGATTTGAGAAGCCCGGCTGGAACGAGGGCACCGTGTCACGGTAGACGTAGAAGCGGCCGGCGGAGAACTCCGGCCAGCCGTAAACGTTGGCTGCGCCCGGCCAGAATGGGTGATCCGTGTCATCGTACCAGAGCAGGCGATCGCAACCAGGGTAGATGTGCTCCTCGATCTTGAACGAGATCACGCCCGCCTCGCCATCGTAGCGGAGGGCGCCGACCCGCGGAGTCGGAGGAAGATAGTCACTCGGTTCAGCCGCCGTTGCCTGCGGCGACCACGGCCGGAAACGGAGGTTGTCGTCGGCCACAAAGTCGTGGGTGGCCTGCAGCCGCGATTCCCATTGGATGGTGCCGTCGCCATTCTGATCCGGGGGGCGGTGGAAATCCGGTCGGATGTTCGCCCACCATGTGGACGTCTCGGGGGGAACCCACCAACGAAACGCGCAGAGGGTGTGCGCACCCGACTCCCAGTTCATGCGAAACGCATCCGCCCAGAGGTCATAGTCGGTCTCGTAGCCGTCGCAGTACCGGTGCATCAGGGGATTGAACTCCAGGTTTGCCCATGCGCCGTCAGGCGAGAGTTGGGTGCGGAGCGCCTCGAAGAGCCGCTGATTCACCGTCGTCTCGCGAAACCCGGTGATGCCGGGCCTGCCGTTCTCCACGGCGCAGGCGGCGAGGGTGCAGAGCCGGTGGCCATATCCCCAGAACGGCACGTCCTGTGGATTGAGGGCGTCTTCGACAAACCCTCCCGGCACCTGATGGGTGAAGATCTGGGCTGTGCTCCATCCGGCGGCGCCGGCGACCTCCCATAGCAGGTTCACCGAATCCTCGCACCGATGTTGCACCATGCGCTCGCACCAGCCCTGAATATGGCCCGACCCTGGAGGGTTGGAGGATTGCCATTCACCATCGCCGTCGCCACCGTCAAGATACATGTCCCAGACCGCGGGCCCGGCGTGGGGGCTCCGCGGATCGACCTCCGCCCATGCGGAAAAGCTCGACCCCGTGGCGGCGTTGAAGTCGAAGATGGTCGGGAACCAGGGCTCCGCGCCCTCACCAGCGAACTCGCCTCCGACGCCGTAGAGGCCCGTGTGGGATAGCCACTGGCGCCACTCCTCCATCGCCAGCGCAGAGAAGTCCGCGTAAGGTGTGCAGTCTTCCTGGAGGCAACGTATGTGATTCATGTCGTTCTCGGGCTCGATGCTGACGGCGACGACAAGGCCGGGGTATGTCTGGTTGATCTGCAGGACATGATCCATGGCCGCCTTCATATTCCTGTCCCAGTATCCCATCACCGAGTCGGGGTTGAGGCGGGAGAACCCCAGCATCGTGCCTAATGGGAAATTCGCCCCCCATCCCCAGTCGACGCCCTCGACATAGTCCGATGGCTCGTGGATGCCATCCAGGTCATCCGTGATGCAGATTCGATTGTCGTCGTACCGCTGCACGACTTCCGGGAACTGCTCGAGGAACGCGGTGAGATTGCCGGGTACGGCGAGGGTATCGGAAAGCGAACTCCACACCTGACGCACCAGATTCCCGGAATTCATAAAGATGAACCCTGGCATATCCATCTGAGCCCATGAACGCATGATCGTATTGTTGAAGTACGGATCCGGTCCCTTGGGGACCTCCACGTCATCTGCGTCCACGGGACCGGTCTGGCCGAGACCGCTGAGTCCCTGGTAGTGCCAATCGTCGTATGGGTTGACGGTTTCCGTTGGCCACACGCTTTCGGCCACGCCAAGCCTGAGATAGGGCCCGTCAGGCCCGATCCGCGTGATCATTTCCTGCAGCTTGGCCAGTTGCAGTTCGTAGCTCAGAGGACCAGTGGGCCAGTGGTCGTTGTAGGGAGTCTGCCCGACGGGCGATCCGCGGTAGCCGTCGTTGAGAAAGAGATAGAACGTGTTCGAGTAGGTCGGTTCGGGCAATACGTCCTTGGCGTGCACCGGGCAGCCGTGTAGACCCCAAACGGAGGAAAGGAACAGGATCGCCAGCACCTGAGGCGGCCCGTGCCGCAGGATCCCGCGGGCTACCACGAGATCCCCCTGACGACCGGGTTGGCCCACCCGGCGAAGTCCCACCCCGGATCACCCGCCGGGCCGGGCGCGGTCGACAGCACCAGAGCGATGCGCTGCCCCTCGTACAGCGAGAGGTCGATCTCATCCTCGAACCATGCCCGGTCCGCCTGTTCCGCCTTGGGATTGACGTATCGGGAGAACACCGTGGTCTGCTCCCCCGCGCCGTGACCGATGGCAACGGAGAACTGCACGCCGTCGCCGGGTTTGCTCCAGACATCCTGAGGCATCCCCACGGCGAAACTGAACTTGGCCCGGGCAGGCACCACCAGGTCGAACTGGACCGTGCTCGTGGGGTGCATGAAAAGCGATCGCCGCGCATCCCCGCCAACGGTCAACGTCGACTCTTTCACGAACACATCCTGCTTGGCTTCAATCCTGGCCCGCGGGAGTTCGTCAATGAGCGGCACGACGACAGCACGGCGTTCCTTCGCGCATGCCGCGGCAAAGACGCTGAGGAGGGCCATGGCAAACGGAATGGATGATCGGGCCATGTGGTGGGGCAACCTCCGCAAGACGATGAGAGACTGGGCCTGGGAAGCAAATAAGATACGTTGCACGTCGCGATCTGCAACGGGTACCCCACCTTCGTGGAACGGAGTTCCCGGCCGCGGCACGGGAAGCCTATTCGATGTACCCGAGTTGGCGGAGCAGCCGCGCCATGTCGTCGCCCATGTCGGATGGGCGCCGGCTCGGTTGCGGCATTGGCGGCCGGCGGATCTGCTGCCGCCACGTCTTCAGATCGTTCACGAGGCTCGCGACCGTATCAGGCAAGGCAAGCCCGAGATCAGTGGCCTCCAAGGAATCGGCGGCCAGGTCGTAGAGACTTGTGCGGCCGTCGGGCCGATGCCACAGTTTCCAGCGACCGCGTCGCACCGCGAATCCGCGGTTCTGGCTGAACACCGGCCGTGGGGGAACCGGCCCTCGAAATGAAGGGACCAGGCTCCTCCCCTCGATGCCTGCGGGTCGAGGTACACCCGCCAGGTCCAGCACGGTCGGCACGATATCCACGTTCTCTACGGGCGTGTCGATGCGACGGGCGCGGGGTACCCGTCCGGGACTCCAGAAGAGCAGCGGACACCGGACGAGTTCCTGATGCAGGCTCTGACCGTGGCCCAGGCTGCCGTGTTCGAGGAATTCCTCGCCGTGATCCGCGGCCACCACGACGAGGAGTTGCTGCGTCAGGCCCAGTGCGGCGAGGGAATCAAGCAACGCGCAGATCTGGCTGTCGAGATAGACCGTTCATCCACGGTCGCGATGGCTCAGGCAGATCGGAGTAGGTCTTGGTGAACTGCGCCGCGAAATCGGGCGGGGGGTAATAGGGATCGTGCACATCCATGTAGTGGAGGTAGCAGAACCAGGGAGCCTCGCCGACCGAGGTAATCCAGGACAGGGCGCGCTGGTTGAGTCGCTCGGCGGAGTCGAGAGTCCAGAGGTGCTTCAAGGCATCGTCGAAATGGTCGAACTGCTCGCGGAAGCCCAGAATCTGAGCCGCAGCCACGGGATTGGCCACGAACGCCGCCGTCGAGTAGCCGCGCCTTCCGAGATACGATGGGAGTAACCCGACCCCTTCACCGACTGCCACTGCCCACTGACTCCCTTTCTCGGGGAGGTCGACCGACGTCCAGCGGAACGCGGAACCCGGGTACCGGCCGCTGAGCAGGGAGGGCACCGATGCCATAGTGAATGGCGCCTGTGCGGTCGATGTGGTGAACGCGGCTCCTTCCGAGGCCAGCGCGTCGAGGCATGGGCTGGTGGGGAGTGAGTACCCGGCGAAACCGAGGTGATCCGACCTGAGGGCGTCAACCAGCAGGAACAGCACATTAGGGCGGGGTCGGGGCACCAGCGCGCACCCCCCGATCCATAGGATGAAGGCCAGGAGGCAGAGCAGACTGGCGAAGGCGCGGCGGGTCCCGTGAACCACGATGGACGGGGCCGCCACTGCCGGGCGAGCCGGGTGCCGGCCACGAGGGCCGGTCAGAAGCTCCATCGGTACGAGACGTACGGCTTCAAATCCACGTCGCCGCGGAAGACATTCATGCCGTCGACATCAACCCGGATATGGGCTCGCGCGGGCCGAGCGCGAAGCTCCATCGAACCGCGGGGCCTGATCTCGGTGGTGAACCTGTGCCGCTCGGCCACGCTGCCCGTAGAGATCCATCCCCTCAGACCGCCCACGGAGACAAGCCGGTAGTCGCCGTGCTCCGCAAGCACGATGATGAAGGGTGACCCCTTCACCACAACTGCGCCGGCCGATGGCGACCCCGCTCGGGGGTACTGAAGCAGAGACACCCGCTCGACGACGAGCGAGTACTGCGGATCCTGCGCGGAGAAGTCGATGGCGATGTCAGCGTATTTCGTTTCGTCGCAGCGGAACTGGACACGCGGGTAATAGCTCGACGTATCGACGAAGGCATCGAATCGGGCGCCCGGCCAGGGTTTGTAGGTCTGCGCGGCCGTCAGCGAGGTCTTCTCGTGCTCCAGAAGGGTGCTCGCGCGGCCCATGTGCTCCTTCAGTCGCTCCCGGACTGAGGGCATGAGGGATCCATCGCCGCAGAGCGCCAGGACCTCCCGGAGCGGAGCGCTGCGCTCTTCGGCGGTCTCCCCCCGGGCGGCAGCGCTCAGCAATGCACCGCACAAGGCGCCCCGGGTTTCCGCGCGACCGCCATCCGTCCGCACAGCATAGCGAAGGGCCTCCGCGGCGTCGCCCCACTCCGCCGCTTCGCCCAGGGATCCCGCAGCCGACAGAATGGAATCAGCCCGGGCGGTCAGCCGCGCCCAGATCTGCCGACGATCCGCGGGCACGAAGCCTTCGGGCTGGGCGACGGCGTCCAGGAGTTCCACACCGAACGCCGGAGCGGGCACCCGATCCGCGTAGGCAACAAGCCGCTCCCAGGCGACACCGTGACCATTCTCGGCCCGGAGCACAGCATACCAGGCCTCTGCCGCATCTCCCGTGCGGCCCATGCCGTCCAGTGCCTGTGCCCGGGCCGCAAGGCATTCCAAGCGCCCGGGTGTCTCCACCAGGCACTCCTCCGCCTTCCGGAGCGCATCCTCGATCCGGCCCTCGGCGAGCATGCCGTCCAGCTTCCCCGTGCCGTGACCGCAGGCCGCAACTGCCGCAACGAGCGCCCACATCCCCTTCAAGTATCCGTCTCGCATCGCTCCTCCTCGGGTGGGGTTACCCATGGTCTGAAGCACTTCCGGCACCGTGGTTCGTATGCGGTGTCTGCGCCCACCAGCACTCGCTCCCGGCTGGAAACGAGCCGCTGGGATCGGTTCGCGGGCGCGCCGCAGCACACGCATACCGCCATCGTCTTGGTGATCGACTCCGCGACCGCAAGGAGCTGGGGAATCGGTTCGAACGGTCGGCCGAGGTAATCCTGGTCGAGCCCGGCCACGATGACCCGTGCGCCGCGATTCGCGAGTTCTTCGCATACTTCGACGAGTGAGAGATCGAAGAACTGGGCCTCATCGATCCCCACTACCTGGGTATCGGGCTCGACGAGCGAGAGGATGTCGGCGGGCCTGGCCACCAGCGCACTCGGCACGCGATTCCGGTCATGGGAGACGATATGGTCCGAGGAGAATCTCGTGTCGGTTGCCGGCTTGAAGGCCTGCACCTTCTGACGGGCAATGACCGCACGCTTGAGACGCCGGATCAGCTCCTCGCTCTTTCCGCTGAACATGCTGCCGCAGATCACCTCCACCCAGCCGTACCCGCTGGGCGGACGGAACATGTCAGCCATTGGCGTAGACCTGTTCCTTGAGCACGCAGATATCCGGCAGATTGCGGTACTTCTCCGCGTAGTCGAGGCCATACCCCACCACGAACTCATTGGGAATCTCGATTCCCACGTAGTCGAGATGCACCTCGAGCTTCCGCCGCGACGGCTTGTTGAGCAGCGTGCAGGCCGCCAGCGAACGCGGTTCCCTGACGTGCAGCAGGTCCTTCAGGTAACCGAGAGTCAACCCGGTGTCGACGATGTCTTCAACGATGATCACATCGCGGCCCTGGATGTTCTGTGAGAGATCCTGGGTGATCTTGACGATTCCGGTCGACTGTCGAGACGTTCCGTAGCTCGATATCGCCATGAAGTCCATGGTGAGGGGCAGTGGTACGCTCCGCGCCAGATCCGCCAGGAAGACCACGGCTCCCTTCAGGATGCCGACGAGATACGGCTCGCGCCCCTGGTAGTCTCGCGCGATCTCCTGCCCCAGCCTCTGGACGGTCTCGGCGATCCGGTCAGCTCCGATGAGGACGCGGTCGATGTCGCCGGTCATCACGCAACCCTCGGGTTGCCCGGCACGATGTGGGTCCCGACTCCCGGGTCAAATGCGTTGTCGACAAGATCCGGCGACGTGATGACGACTTCCTTGCCGCCGCCGGCGAGGAACTGCAGCGCCGCTTCGATCTTTGGACCCATGCTGCCCGGCGGGAACT
>JALOPK010000240.1 GCA_025453925.1 Candidatus Eiseniibacteriota bacterium
CGCGATGAAGACCCCATCGCTATCGACAACTTCCACGACGTCTCCCGAAATAGGCGCGCCCTCCAGCCTGCAGACCGCGCCTTCGAACACCCATGGGTGACCGCGGCGAATGGTGACATCCTTCCCTGGCCGCAACTGCATGAGGCCATCCGCTGTGTGATTGAGTGCTTCCACCGTTCGTCCTCCATGGGTCAAGTGCGCCGAAGTCCTTGCTTGGTCGTTGGCATCCTCCTAAACTACGCCCGCTGAACGGCTTCCCCAAGGCAACCCTGCACATGAGGGCGCCTGATTCACCGAACCCAGCCCCAGGAGGCGCCCAATGCCCGAGGACAGAGTTATCTCCCTGGACCGCTTCATCATTGAGCAGGAACGTCTCTACCCCGAGGCCACTGGCAAGTTCTCCAACATACTCTACGACATCGCGCTGGCGGCGAAGGTCGTGACACGGGAGGTACGGCGGGCGGGAATCACCGACATCCTCGGACGAGCAGGCAGGGCCAATGTGTACGGTGAGGATGTCACGAAACTCGACAACTTCGCAAACAACGTGTTCATCCATGCTACCGAGCACAGCGGCAACGTCTGTATCATGGCCAGCGAGGAGAACGAGGGGTGCGTCGAGATTCCCCCCGAGTACCCCACGGGCAACTACGCACTGCTGATGGATCCCCTCGATGGATCATCCAACATCGACGTGAACGTCGCGATCGGGACGATCTTCTCCCTCCACCGGAAGGTATCCAAGGGGCCAAGGGGTGCGATCGAGGATTGCCTGCAGCCCGGGCGGAAACAGGTGGGGGCAGGGTATGTGGTGTATGGATCCAGCACCATGCTTGTGTACACGACAGGCTCAGGTGTGCATGGATTCACGCTGGATCCTACCCTCGGCGAGTTCGTGCTGAGCCACCGCAACATCCGGATTCCGGAGCGGTCGGCATACATCAGTGCCAACGAGTCCAACTACCCGAAGTGGCCCACCGAGGTGCGGTCCTACATCGACCATCTCCGCAAACGATCTTACAGCAGCCGGTACATTGGATCTCTGGTCGCCGACTTCCATCGCAATCTTCTGAAGGGTGGGATGTTCTTATACCCGCCCGACCTGAAGTCACCTAAGGGCAAGCTCCGCCTTCTGTATGAAGCGGCGCCACTCGCCTTTGTCGTCGAGCAGGCGGGAGGATACGCAAGCGACGGTAACGGCCCGATTCTTGACCTCCAACCGGAGCAGCTCCACCAGCGGGTACCCCTCTACATCGGGAGCCCCTTCGAGACAAGGGAGGCGGAAGCCTGGCTCAGCGGGAGGAGACGACCGGCCAGTGAACCCGTCGCCTCCCCGAGGGACTGAACCCGCACCGTCCATCCTTAAGGAGGAAGTGTGCTCATCCGAACAAAGGCTCCTGAGGGTGACGTGTGAAGATCGCCCAATACCTGCCCGAAGAAGCGATCATACCCACTCTCACCGTGAGCAACAAGCTCGAGGCACTGCGCCACATGCTTCGCGCCATGAATGCACTAGGGTATCTGAGCGATCCCGCACAGGCGGAGCACGACCTGTTGACCCGGGAGGCCAGAATGACCACGGGCATCGGGCACGGAATCGCCGTCCCCCATGCCCGCACGGCCAGCGTCACGGCGTTGCACGCCGTTCTGGCTCGACACGCAGATGGGCTGGACTGGGCCGCCCTGGATGGCAGGCCCGTGCACTTCATTCTGTTAGCCCTTTCACCGTCTGATGCACCCGGTCCACACCTTCAGTTCGTCGCGTCCATGGCTCGGCTCATGCATGACGGTGAGGTGTACGCAAGCCTTCTCGCGGCGCCTACGGCCCGCCGGATGCACGGAATCGTCTCCCCACCCAAGCGAAAGGGGCTGTTCCGGCCATGAGAGCCCTCCTCCTTTTGCTTGCGCTTTGCGTGTGGGCCGTGCCCGCGTGTGCCGAGGCAACCGAAGGCCAGGACACGCCGGATTTGATGGTGCAACTGGTTTTGCAGCTCGCCATTGTCATCTTCGCTGCGAAGTTCGTCGGCGAGTTGGTGGAACGTCGTTTGCACCAGCCTGCAGTCCTGGGCGAGCTCATTGCCGGCACGATCATTGGGCCGTATGCACTAGGTTCTATCCACCTCCCTGGCATCGGGCCGCTCTTCCCTCGACCAGACCCAACTGCGGCCTTGCCCGTGTCGCCAGAGCTCTACGCCATCGCCACGCTCGCCTCCATCGTTCTGCTGTTTCTCTCCGGCCTCGAGACGGACTTGGCGACGTTCCTCAAGTACTCTGTGGCGGGAACCGTTGTGGGTCTCGGGGGGGTGATCTTCTCGTTTGCCTTCGGTGACTGGATTACCGTGCTGCTCGGTTTCGCAGACGGTTTCATGGATCCCATCGCGCTCTTCATGGGCGCGGTCTCGACGGCGACCTCCGTGGGGATCACGGCCCGCATCCTGTCCGAACAGCGGAAGATGGACACGCCCGAAGGCGTGACCATCCTTGCGGGCGCCGTCATCGACGATGTGCTCGGCATCATCGTGCTCGCGCTGGTCATCGGCATCTCCCGGGTCAGAGGCGGTGGGGGAGCCCTGGATTGGGGAGCCATCGGCCTCATTGCAGTCAAGGCATTCGGCTTCTGGTTGGGCTCCATGGCGATCGGACTCGCCGTCGCCAAGCGGGTATCCGGGCTGTTGAAGTGGCTGCGATCCAGGGAGACCATGGGCGCGGTCGCTTTCGGCTTCGCTCTGCTATTGAGCGGCTTGGCGGAAAAGGCCGGTCTCGCCATGATAATCGGAGCGTATGTGATGGGCCTCTCGCTGTCGCGGGTGGACATCGCCCACGAGCTTCGGGATCGTCTGTCATCGATCTACAGTCTGCTGGTCCCGATCTTCTTCTGCGTGATGGGCATGCTCGTTGACTTCTCCTCCATGGGGCATGTCCTGGTCTTTGGGCTCATCTCTACCATCCTGGCCGCACTGGCCAAACTCCTTGGATGTGGAGCCGCGGCCCTTCTGGTCGGGTTCAACCTCCGTGGCGCCGCCAGGGTGGGGTCAGGCATGCTCCCACGGGGTGAGGTGGCGCTGATCGTTGCGGGCGTGGGGTTGGCGGCGGGGGCCGTCACTCAAGACATGTTTGGGGTGGCCATCATGATGACACTGGTGACCACGCTGGCGGCGCCTCCCCTCCTCGTTCGACTCGTTAGGGGGGGATCGGGGCTGCGGTCGCGAAAAGGTCAGACCGCCGAGTCCGAAGTGGAGCCCATCACGCTCGACTTGCCCACCGTCGATGTGGCGGAGTTCATCCTGTCCCGGATTCTCGATTCGTTCGTCCGGGAGGAGTTCTTCGTTCACCGCATGGATCCGGCGGCGGGGCTCTACCAGGTCCGCAAGGAGGATATCGCGCTGACGATTCGCCGCGACAGAAGCGCTCTGCGTTTCACATCCCGTCCAGAGGACCGGGATGTCGTCCGGATGTTCGTTCTGGAGGAGATCGCAACTCTTCAGGAACTTCTCACGGGCCTGAGTAGGCTGGACTCCATGAAAGATCTTGGCGCGCGGCTGCTGCTGGACTAGGTCGAACTACTCGATCGCGCTCCGCGGCGGGGCGCACCCATCTGCCCCCGGTCGCCCTGATGAGTCGCGGGAATCCCTACGTGGATGATTGCCTCGCGTCCAGTCCCCGGCAGATCGGACTGGTCCCGGGCGTGCATTTGCCGCCTGCCATCCGCACCGTCCCCGGAAAAAGGCGACCCGTGAGTGCCGAAAGGCGTATGCTGAGCCGCGAAACCGTTGGTTCTTAGACTCCACTGCAGCGTGCGGCAGTCGTGCTATTCCTCCTCCGGACACACTACGACACGATCAAACCCCACGATGCCTCCCCCTCGCGCTGCCAGGGCCACTGCGCCCAGGGGAGGGAGCCGCAGCTGCATGGCATACTGGTACTCCGCCACGACCTCGCCGTTCAGCATGCCGGCGAGATGGGTTTCATCAACAACCACCGCGATCGAGTTCCACCCATCGGCAAGGAACATGCCATGCCCGCCCGCGCTGCAGGGGAACCACACCCCAGTCGCTGCAACTCTCGCCTCGAGCCTGACGGCGCCATCGTGCCCCAGTGAGACGGACACGGCGTCGCACGACGTTCCCTCGACGGGTATGGTTCTGCCGGGCGGAAGCACGAGCCACACCCAGGCCATGGTATCGTCCAGCCCCAGCAGCACATCCACCTGACCTCGGCTGGAGCCTTGGTAGTCCAGCGCGTGCTCCGACCACGCAGTGGCCCCCACAGCGATGTTCTGCGCTACGTAGCGGCCATTCGTGACGGTCCAGGTGCCGGCATTGGCGGGTTGCCAATCCACCGCCTCGCCCGAGTTGAATGTCTCCGCGTACATCGGAGCGGCGCACCCCGCCGCACCGACATCGAGGGCAATGTCCGTAGTGTCCGCGCCTCCGTTGGAACCCACGACCGCTTGACCCTGAACAGATCCGGGTATGAGTCCGGCCCGGTTCACGGTCAGAACGGGGTAGGTCTGCTCACCTTGCTCCAAAACGCCGGAAGAAGGATCCATCGAGCACCATGCAGGAGCGGCGGTCACTGTCCACGCGAGTACACCCGTGCCGGCGTTTGTGACGGTGACCAGCGCCGAGTCGGTGTCGGCCGGCAGATAGAACTCGTCGGGAGTCACGTCGAGCGAGGGTTGCCCCGGGACAACGACGGTGAGAACTAGATCGACGGGGGACTGGCCGCCGTTGAACCAGATCCCGGTGCGCACGAGTCCCGACGGAAGCCCGCCGATATCCACCGAAATGGCCACGGGCTGATTCTCGAAGGGGGCGATGATGCCGGATGCTGGAGCCACCGTAATCCAGGCCTCATCCCATGCGGCACTCCAGGTCAGTGGAGAAGTACCGCAGTTTGTTACCGTGCACTGGGTCGATGAGGACGCGGCGCCGATATGGACGGAATCGGGTTCAACAGCAAGACACACCGGACCGGGCACCAGAACGTCGACATGCACGAGAAACGACACACTCCCCGTGCCGAGGATCATGACCGCCGAATACTGCCCGGGGGGCAGCCCGGTGGTGTCCGCGTGCACTCTGAGCGCACCGAATCCTCCCTCCGCCACGATCCCGCCGGACGGCAGCGGTGTGAGCCACGCGGCCGTGGTTGACGCTTCCCATGCCAGGTCTCCACATCCCACGTTCTGAATGGAGAGGGTGTCCTCGAAGTCAGGCGCAAACAGAACCAGCGAGTCTGGGATGGTGCTCCCCATCTCGGGAGCCACTTCCATGCGGGCGACGACTGGCACGCTGAAGCCCCCTGCCTCGAAGACGATCATTCCCCAATGCGTGCCCGGATCATAGCCAGCCCGCGAGACCACGGTGACCCACACGGTCTGCGGTGAGCCACCGATGACTCCGCTCTGCGGGGAAACATCGAGCCACGGCTCCTGTGTGGCAGCCGTCCAGCCCAGCGGCAGCGTGGTTACCCCGGCAAGGGTGACGGCATGCTGGTTGGTGCCGCAGGGAAACAGCAATGACTCCGGTTCTGCGATGAATGCCGCG
>JALOPK010000241.1 GCA_025453925.1 Candidatus Eiseniibacteriota bacterium
TCATCATGGTCGCGCCCGGACAGATCCTCCAGCTGGCGGCGGGCACGGAGGGAGTGTTCACTTCCGGCGCGCGCGAGTTCCGCCTCCAGGGCGGCGCCGCGACTCTCCACGCCGCAACCGTAAATGACTCGCTGCGGGTGTGGCTGGCCACGACCACCGGGGAGATCCGCTGTGCGGCTTCCGGCCTTCGGGTGATGGTCAACGGTGTCCAGCGGCATCTGCAGCACGGCGAGGTGATACGGGGAGAGAGCACTGTTGCGTCCGGGGGGAGGTGGCTGCGGCGCGACGGGGAGGACGGCCGCTATCTCCTGGATCTGCTCCAGCAGGGTGAGATACCCTCTCCTGACTATTCATATCGGTTCCCCAGCACACGCCCGGGATTCATTCGCCAAAGCGTCCAGGGCTATGGCGGCGTGGCGACATACCGGGGGAACCGGTACTACCTGGCTGAGTTCACCTATCGCCTGCGCGCCTGGCATCTCCAACTGGCATACGACCTATGGTTCGCAGTGGATCGCCGAGGGAGGCTTTACTCCAAGGCATGGGACGAGTGGAAGGATCTGGTGGATCATGTGGACCACCTGCAGCTGTTCGTCCCCGGGGATCCCGTGTTTCTCCGCCTGGGTCACATCGACCGGTTGAGCTACGGGCGCGGTCTGCTTCTGGAGAGCTACACGAACGCGGTATTCATTCCCTTCGAACGAAGGACGGGCCTTCAGGCTCACGTGCGAATGGCTGACCTGACGGTGCGCGGCATGGTCAACGATGTCGCGAGACCTCGCATCATCGGCGGCTCCGCCACATGGATCATCAACCCGCGATTCGACGCCACACTCACCTATGTCGGCGATGTGGATCAGTACTCAAACATCGCCGATGGGGACGGCGATTCCTACCCCGATGCCGTTGACCCGCTCCCCGACGTGGCCAACACGCCTCAGGACAGTATCATCCAGGCACTGAGGCCGGTGCGGCTCGACAGCATCCCTCCACAGACTCTGCACGGCATCGCAGCGTCATTCGACCATGTCGCCGCCAGGGTCACCGATGCCGAACTGCGGCTGGCCGGAGAAGTGGCGTTCCTCAGCAGCATCGGTTCGGGCATCAGCTTCCCGGAGTTGGTGCTGCGTTACCGCGGCGTCACGGTCGGAGCCGGGCTGGACTTCCAGACTCCGCGCTTTTCGACCTCCATCTTTGATCGGACCTACGAACTGGACAAGGCACGATTCATTATCCAGCCGGACAGCTCGCTCCTTCTGGTCTCGCGCGGGCACGATCTGCCAGAAACCGATGCGTGGCTCTACGGGTGGAACAACAGCGTCTCGCTTCAGATCAGCGAAGATCTGATGCTGCGCACTCGTTTTCGCGACGTGACCCGGGGATCCTTCCGCAACAAGCTCTTCTCCCTGTCGGTCGAAGCGTCGCTGCGCTTTCTGTCGCCGATCACTCGGGCTGGGGCCTTCATCGAGCAGAAGAATGTCTCTCGCCTGCTGCAGGAACGGACCGATGGCGAGATCTGGGGCGGCGAGATACGAATGCTTCCCCACGAGTCGACACAGATCAGGGTTCGGTATCGGGAGCGATACGGCGACAGCGATAGGAGCGCGTCTATCGAGGAAGACGAAGTGGATCGTTCGTTCTCGGCCAGCATGACCATTGATGGAAGCTACTGGTGGGCGCGGTTCCAGGCCTGGCGCGAGAATCGTAGCAAGCCGTGTGGGAAGCCGACCCATGTGGACGTCGAAGCGAGATAATCATCCTTCGCCCCGTCTCACGGTTTCGGAGGCAGATGGATGGGGGACCGGGCGTCTCGAGGGCGGGAGTAGGCAGGCAATGGCGCCGTCGTGAAGGCCGCCTTTGGTTCGCGCCTTCGGCTCATGGAAGGCAGACAGCCAGTACCCGGCACCCGGTCACGAAACCCGAAGGTCGTCACGTCAGGGATGGGTGGCGCGCACACCGGGGCCGGCACCACCTCGGCCGTCATCCATGCACGAGTGTATCAGAACGTGACGCTCAGGGAGATCCGGGGCACGACAACGCTCACGGGACTGTACCCGGCTCCCTGCTTCTCGAAGGTCTGCCGGGATCTGACACAGAGCCATGCCCACGGGCGGATCCTGTAGCCGGCGGTGGTCTCCAGGAGGGGCCTGTCCCGGCGGGTGATGTCCCGCAGTTGCCGAATGCGCGCCTTGTTCAGACTGAGGCGCACCTCCCAGCGCTCACGAATCGGACGGGGGCTCATGTTGACGTGAGGAACGCCGGTCCGGGAGCGACCCTGGACGCGAGAACATCCGGCGGCGAACGCAACCATGCCCAGCAGAACTCCCTGAACCTCCCCGTACCAGCCTCCGCCACCGGACTCCCCGCCAAGGGCGTCGGCTTTGCCGCTGTCTCCGGCCGGCACAAACCTGTCGACTCCGTAGAAAGCATCAACGTATTCGGTCATGAAGTCCGGCCCGATGAACCGGCGCTCCAGGCGACACTTCAATCCGGAAACCCCGGCCAACCTGCCGAAATCACCGCTGAGGCCCATGGCGCCTCCCCAGCCGTGCCCCATGATGGTCGCCAGATCGACGGCGGCGGCGACGCTGACCGCCGAATCGAGGGCGAGGGGGATGTCGGCATCGGCGGCGAGAACGGCGATCCCGTCTTCTTTCGCCGTCCGGGAATCGGGATCGAAGTCGGTGACCATGGTCAGGCCCATTCGGCATGGTGGCAGCGGCCGGCGCAGGCCGGTGAACGGCTCGGCCCAAAGCCTCACGCCGGCAACCTCCCACCTCCCGACGCTGCTCGAGAACGTCCGGCCTCCGAACCTCGATGTCCGACCGCTGAAGTGGAGCCCGAGACGGCGGAAGTCCTCGTCGTACCAGTTGGTGAAGTGGCGGACGACGAACCCATGCCCGATCGTCACGTCGTCCGGTGCGCCAAGGCGGGCGAAGACGTTCTCGTCCTCCTCTCCCCACCGCATGTAGCGGATGAAGCGAACCCACTTGTGGGGGTGGGCCCAATCCTGTTCTCGAAACCCATGTCGTTGCCAGAGAAGTTCCGCATCAAGCCCGACACCCAGCCTGCCCGTTGCCAGCTCACGGCGAAATCTGGCCGCCCAGAACGGGTCATCATCGATGATGGTTGCTCGAACGTCGCCACCCAGGGTCTACCCCCACACGCACGGCGCAAGGGGCTGGGGGAGAAACACGACTTGCCAACGAGACAGCCTCGCCATTCCTTTTATCCTGCGGCAGGTTCCGTTCCGCGGCATGTGTTCCTCCGGATAGGACGGCGGCAATGAAGCCTCGTATTCCTCACCCCCTCGTCGTCGCGTATGTGTCCGGTCATGGCTTCGGCCATGCGGTGCGCACGTCGGTGATCCTCGGGGAGCTCATGGACCTGATACCCTCCACCAGGGTGGTCATCAAGACCACCGCGCCACCATGGATCTTCCGGGCGCTGGGTCGCAGGGCCAGCGTCCTCGCGCAGGAGGTCGACTGCCCGCCGGTCCAGGCTGATGCGTTCTCCCTGGAGATCGAGGAAACGCTCAGTCGAATGCGGGCGTGGCTTGACCACAAGGAGTGCTGGCTGGAAGTCGAGGCGGCGTGGCTCCGCGAAAACCGGCCGTCTCTCGTGCTCGCGGATATCAGCCCTCTCGCTCTGGTCGCCGCAAACCGCAGAGGCATCCCCGCAGCGCTGATCGCGAATTTCACGTGGGAGTGGATTCTCCGGCGTGCCGAACTCCGCGATCCGCGAACGGTCCCGCTCGCAAACGAATTCGCCGAATGCACGTCGCAGGCAACATGGTGCTTTCTTACATCGCCCGCCGTCGCGAACGTCGACCATCCCCGCCCAATCACGGTGGGTCTCGTCGGACGCCGCTGCGGCATCGACCGGCAGGAAGTGCGGCGGCAACTCGGTATCGGCAAAGACACGGTGGCGGTGCTCCTCAGTTTCGGCGGCTTGGATGTCGGATGTGTGGATTTTGCCCCCCTGGCCGACCTGCGCGGGATCACCTGGCTGAGCACATCGCCGAGGCCCCAACTGCCGGAGTGCCGGTGCATTCCCCGCGGGTTTGAACACCCGTGTTTGGTGAGCGCGGCGGACGTGGTGGTCGGGAAGCTAGGGTACTCCACGGTGGCGGAGACGCTCATTCACGGGACCCCCTTCCTTTCTGCCCCACGCATGCACTGGCCGGAGGATGACCTTCTGCGTGGGGCCCTGGAGTCACGGCTGCCCACTGCCCGGGTACCGTGGGACAGGTTCGTGTCGGGGAGATGGCGAGAGGACCTCCTGGCACTCTGCGGGCGAGGCCGAGCGGAGGAGCAGCGGCCCTATGGCGGGAGGCAGGTCGCCGTGCTGCTCTCGGCCGCTCTCCTTGACGAGGCATCCGCTGCCGAGGGTCTCTCTGCCCTCCTCGCCTCGCCGAAGGGCGAACGCCCGACTGATCGTCGTCATCCAGGGCCCGTTTGAATCGAGAACTGTATCATGATCGTCTCCCGGACTGTGACACCATGCACCACGATGTCTCACCCGCTTCAACTGCTGGATCTATTCCGGCGGTACCGGCGAGATGTCTCCCTGCCCCGAGATGGGGTTATGCAGCAACGACTTCGCATTGCAAAACCCCGACCTCCTGGGGCTCGTGCTCTCTTCGCGGCGAGTCCTGCCTACTGGCACGCTTCATGCGTATCGACCGAGACAGTATAGACGGCAGACTCCCGAGGGAGTGACGCAGATGAACACAGAAGACCGGCGCGCAACGAACGCGCCGGCCAGCAACAACGTGCGGGCGATGAACCCGCTCTTCATGGCACGTCGCCTTCAGGAGCTGCGGGCAAAGAAGGAGAAGCTCGCACTGCGTCGGCAGGAACTTGAAGTAGAGATCGAGGACTTGACACTGCAGCGAGAGTCGCTTAGAATAGCCAACGAGCGTCAAAAAAGACGCATGGCACTCGCGAAGTCGCGGCCCTGAGCCGCCAGATCCTTGAAAACTGGCGTTCGACAGCACACTGAATCCGGAAGGAGGAGGGTGCCGGTTCGTCTTTATTCGTAAAGCCTCCTGGGTTGTGGAAACCTTCCGGCATCACTGACCCCATGCCGCCCCCCTGCAGATGCCGGGCTGACTCCCCTACCCTGAACTCTCCCCTCCTCCTTCCCTCTCTTCATCGCCCGTGGCCGTGCCTCGCCATTGAACTTCAACCATGAATCCACCTTGCTTGACAGTTCGTTCTCATTCACTACTTTCATCAGTTGTGATACACAGGCTTCTGTCCGGCGTCAGCCGACACCGAAGTCAGCGTCGTATTCGTCGGATGGAGTGCTCATCCCGGTCGCACGCCCCTCCCCCCCTTGAGATTCCGAAACCTCCCTGACCGGGTTCGGGAGCTGCGTGGCAGCTCTCTTCTCCGTGGCAATCCCTTGGTGCGACCCGATAGACAGCCGAGGTCCGTATGGGATTGCCTTTGGAAGGAGCAACATGGCCGTTGCGCGTAATACCGTGATCGTGGGAGCCGCTGGTCGCGATTTCCACAACTTC
>JALOPK010000242.1 GCA_025453925.1 Candidatus Eiseniibacteriota bacterium
CCCTTGGTGAAGAACACGACATTGGCCTTCACACCGGGGCTGTAGGGCGTGAACGTGCCGCGGGGAAGGCGCAGCACGGTATGCAGATCGCAGTATTCCGTGACGATCTTGAACACTTCGCCCGCCTGGTCCGCGAACAGGCAATTGTCCGGCAGCACCACCGCGGCCCGGCCGCCGGGCTTGAGGATCGTCAAGATGTGCTGGACGAAGTTGAGCTGCTTGTTCGAGGTGGCGATGGTGAAGTCGTCGCGGGTCGGCGCCTGGTTCGCACCCTTGGTGCCGAAGGGCGGATTGGTCAGCACCACGTCGAAGCGCCGGCCGGTGGGCGGATCGTAGATGGAATCGCCCAGCGCGATATGGGGCGTGATGCCGTGCAGGTAGAGGTTCATGAGGGCCAGGCGACGCGGGCGTTCCACCAACTCCTCGCCGAAGAAGGTCTCCTCCTTGACTCGTTTCGCCACATCGCGGTCCAGGGCGCCACGGCTTTCTCCTACCAGCCACACATAGGTCGCTACCAGGAATCCTCCCGTGCCCACCGCCGGGTCGCAAATGGAGAACTCCGCCCGGGTGCGGGGGTCGGGCTTCATGCAGCGCACGATGGTCTGGATCAGGATGCGCGGCGTGAAGTATTGCCCCGCGCCCTTCTTGCCCTCACTGGCCGCCTTCTCCAGGAGCCCCTCGTATGCCGCGGCCTTCACGTCGACCTCAAGGGAGGTCCATTCCGTCTCGTCGATGAGCGAGACCAAGCGCTTCAAGTTCACCGGGTTGTTGAAGCGGCTCTGGGCCCCGGCGTAGATGTCGCCCAGGATGCCGTGTGTTCGACCGAGGGTGCGCAAGACATCAATGTAGTGATCGATGAGATCGGTGCCGCTGCGGTCGCGGATTCCGGGCCACGCGCAGCCTTCGGGGATGTCGATCCCCCGCTCGTCCGCCATTTTGAGGAAGAGCAGGTAGGTGATCTGCTCGATGTAGTCGCCGTAGTCGATGCCGTCGTGGCGCAACGTGTGGCAGAATCCCCAAAGTTTCTGAACGATGTCGGTCATCAGAGAGCCTTCATGCGGGGGTGGGCACGGCGGAGACCGCCGTGGCTACAGCATCGGATGTGTGTCATGGGCGGTCCTTCGTGTGGGCGAACAGGGCCACATCGGCGGCAACGGGCGAGTAGAACACCTGGAGCTCCTTCGGCGTGCAGCCCAACGCCTCGGCAAGGCGCTGCGTCGTGATGTTCTTCCATTCCTTGTCTCGCCACCTGTGCTGGTAGAGGACAAGAGTGTCGCCTGGCCGAAGAATGCCGAACAGCTCGGCGATCCTGCCCGGGCGGATGTGTTTGGCGCGGGTGGAGCCGCTTTCGGGTTCGAGACCGGTATCGGGGTCGAGGAAGAGGATGATCGGGTCGGGCGAGCTCCTGAACCAGGCGCGCACTCCCGCGATGACGTCGTCGAACCAGGCGATACTGTCGCCCTGATAGGGCCTGCGGTAATGAGAGATCTCGATGCCGGCCCGCGCAGCCAGACGATCGATGTCATCCAGGTCGCGGAAGTGCTCGATGACCTCCTCGGGGAAGTCCGCGCCGTCCGGTTCGGCGAATTCAAACCTCGTCTCGTTGTCGGTGAGAAGCCAGATCCAGAGGACCGCAGCGCCATTCTCCCTGGCCAATCGCACAAGCGTTGCCCATTTCAGAAGATCACGGTTGTCCCCGTACCATTCATGTCGCATGTGATGGTCTCCATGGAGCGTTCGCGGTACGGCGGGGACCGCCGTGGCTACAGCAGGGAGCGGGAGGAAGCATTGCACGGCGGAGACCGCCGTGGCTACAGCGCGCGGCAGGAGGAAGCATTGTACGGCGGGGACCGCCGTGGCTACAGCAGGGAGGCAGGGTCATGCGGCGATGGCCTCGTTGAGTGTGTGAATCATGGATACCAGCTCTGACTCGCCGAACACGCGGCGGGCAGCGGCCCAGCCGCCGGCGTCAGAGAGGGCAGGCTGGTAGTCGAAGTCTTCGCGGTCAAGGGACAAGGTCTTCTGCATGACGGCTTGGATGCGCGCCAGCCACTTCTCCTGATCCGGTGTGAACGAGAGATTCAGGGTCAGCCGCGCGAAGGCACGCTCGACGCGCTCCGCGGCAGTCAGGAGCGGAGCCTCCTCGTCAGCAGCGTGCTTCACCATGGAGATGATATCGACCAGGGCTTTGTGGTACCGCAGCTCGTGGACCTTCTGCAGCGTCTCCACGCTGAACCGGTAGCGGCTCTGCGCCAACTTCTCGCGCAATTCACCCAGGGCGGCCGCGCTCCAGTCGCGGGGCCGGTCGAGAAGGATCCGCAGGGCTTCGATGTGGGCGGGATTCTCCCGCACGAACCGTGAGAATGCCACCAGGTAGTCCTCGGGCTTGTACTCCTGCCCCATGGTGTCGCGAATGAGCAGGGCCGAGGTCACGGTATCGCCATACTCATCTGCCTTCCAGAACTCACGGGCGGGGCGTGGGTAGTCCACCAGCAGATGCTGGAACTCGGGAGTGCGGAGCAGCTTCATCGTGCCCACGAAGTCGTCGGCCAGGGCCTGGCGCAGGCCTCGGCCGAACCGCGCTACGTCGCCCTGCGGGAGGTACGCGGCGAACAGCGTGCGGGCATTGGATGCCATGCCGCGGTCGATGCGGTGGAGCCGCTTGATCAGGCAGGCGGTGTTGTACTCGCGATCGCGATTGGCCCAGATATCCTCGATGACCTCAACGATGGTGCGGCTGGGCTGGTCGGGAGGGCCAATCGTGATGCCGGTCGCACCTCTGAAGTAGGCCAGCAGCGTGCCGTCGAAGCAGTCGAACACCGTGAAGTAGGGCTTGTCGGTGAACGTCTCGCCCTTGCGGGTGCCGCGGCCCAGCATCTGCTCGAACAGGATGCGCGACTTCACGGGGCGGAGGAACACGATGAACTCCAGATCCGGGATGTCGACCCCCGTGCTCAGGAGATCGACGGTGACCGCGATGCCGGGCTTGGCCAGGTTGCGGAACTCCCGGATCCGCTGCAGCGGCCGGTCGACACGGCCCGTGATCTTGCACACGAAATCATCGCCACGACCGAATACGTCGCGGGCGAGGTCGGCGAGAGCGTCGGCGTGGGACATGTGGGGAAGGTCGTTCACCGCGAAGATCAACGTCTTGGGGAACCGGCCGAACTCCTGCTCATGTGCATCTGCATAGCGCTTGACCTCCTCCAAAACGAGCCGGTTCGATTGGGGCGCCGTGATGCGCGTCTCGATGTCGGAGGTATCGAACGTCCGCTCGTCTTCCAGGGTGTCCATGGCGGAGAGGCCGGTGTGGGGATCGACGACCTCCACGTGATCGCCCTCCCGAAGGAAGATCCCGTGCATGCGCACATCCGAACGAACGGTGACCGCGTGGTAGTCAACCAGGCGTCCGTCCTGCACCGCCCGTTCGTAGGGATAGTCGAACACCTTGTGGACGAAGTACGCCGAGGTGTGGGAGGCGGGCGTTGCCGTGAGCCCGATCTTGATGGCATCGAAGTGATCCAGGGTGCTGCGCCATACGGAGAGCTCCTGGGAGGTGTAGCCTCGGTGGCACTCGTCGGCGATGACCACGTCGAAGGCATGGATCGGGATGGAGAGTCGGTCGGCGTCGTCATCGATGGCCTCGTCGCCCGCGCCGAAGATCGCCTGGCGGCCCAGGATGTTGATGGCCATGCGCTGGATCGTGCACACGTAGACGAACGCGTGGCCCGGCTGGGGATCGGTCAGATAGTGGCCCGGCATCACCTTGGGATCGAAGGTCTCGCCCTCGCCGAAGTCGTCGCGGTGGAATCTGCTGCTGTAGACCTCGTAGATCCGGTCGAACTTCAGCCCCGCCTCCGGCTCGAATGCGGCGAACGCTCGCACCGCCTGGGCAGCCAAGGCGCGGCGGTCCACCAGAAACAGCACTCGCTTGGCCACGCCCGACTTCATGAGGCGGTAGGTCTCGCTGACCATGGTCATGGTCTTGCCCGTCCCAGTGGCCATGGCCAGGAGCATGGCGCGCGTGCGGTCGGCAATAGCGGCTTCGATGGCGGCATTGGCCTCCTGCTGGTGGGGCCACAGACGCTCGATGTTGATGGGGATGCCGGCGAGGGTGGTGAGGGAGCCTTCCAAGTCCCGCGCCAGCAGCTCCCGGAGGGCGTTGGGCGTGTGGAACTCGGCGATGCGGCGGGAGCGGTTACGAGGATGGCGCGCATCCCGGAACCAGATCTCCTCACCGCTGGTCGAATACAGAAACGGGCAGCGAAGACCCTCGAAGTTGAAGCCCGACTGATGCAGGCCGCGGGCGTAGCGCTCCGCCTGGGAGAGCACCTCCTGGGCGCCGAGGGTGACCCGCTTCGCCTCCACTACTGCCTCTATCCTCCCGTCGAGCCAGAGGACATAGTCCGCGGGGCCATTGGCCGTCTCGTGCTCCTCAGTTCGGAATGGGCCCGCCATGGGCCGCACGCCAGCGGGGGCCAGCGGCCACCCGCACGCATCCAGCCGAGGGTCGATCCGCGCCTCGCGGGTCAGCCGTTCGGGTTCGGGCAGGTCAGACATGGTCGTTGGTGCACGGGATGTCGTCGGGGCTGTGGTTGGCCTCGACGGAACGGGCCGTTGGTGGCACTATTCTAATGTGAGAATAGTGCCACCACATCGGATGTGAGGCCCTATGAGCACGAACCATCGGGCATGACTCCCCTGGGGTGGGTGCGCGCCGGTGCGCCATCCCTGGATGGTGGATCGAAACGGAAGGAACGCGCAGTAGTGCCGCTGTCAATGACGGCGAGTGAACCGGGTGTTGGGTGCAGAGAAGATCCGGTCGTCCGCACGGCAGTCACGGGTCGGACCTCCCCCTCGACTCCGCTCCCGACTTCGCCAGGGCTGCGACGTGGCCGACAGGGTCAATGACCTCCGATCTCCATTCGCGAAAAGGGCAGATCCGCGGATCGTGGCGGCCCAAATGGGGCCGGGTATCGCTTTGGGGGGTTCTTGGCCAATGGGTGACGGATGGGCAGAAGGAACAGGCCTGAGAAGGCAACCGCTGGAAGTGCTTTTGTCTGCAGGTGCGGAAGGGTGAGCTCCCTGTTGGACGACGCGCCCAGCCACCCCCAGTGGCGTGTGTCCTGCCGGCGGAAGCAAGGTCGGCGTCAATGGTTGAGAGATGTCAGACAAAGGAACACCCCAATCCTTGTCCGTCAATACCTGCATTTGAGCCATCTGTGTGCCCGCGAACGAATAGCTCGTTGTGACGTGTCACGACATTCGACGACAACTCCGGTCAGCAGCCGCCTCAAACATGGCTCGATCACTCATCAAGAAGGTATCAGCGGGCTGTCTTGCTGCATGCTCAATAGTAGGAATGGTTCGAAGTTGATGGAGCGCGCTGCTGCAGAGTCCCGCTCCCACTATCATCGGTCGAACCATGCTACGCGCCACGCGGAGCCCATCGCCGCGTGCAGGAGCAGCCGACTAGGCCGATCCGGGCTGACCGGGAAGCTCGCTTCCAGCAAGAAGGCTCTGATT
>JALOPK010000243.1 GCA_025453925.1 Candidatus Eiseniibacteriota bacterium
GGAGGGAACAGCGAGTACTTGATGGGCCTGAAGTAGGGACTTCGGGCTTCAGTCAACGCAGGGAGGATGAGTCTGACCTTCATGGTGCTCCTTCATTGAGTGATTCACAGAGTGCTTTGGAATGCAGAGTAAATGAGCAAAAAGGGGGACCCGTACTCGCGAAACGAGCGGGAGTCGTGCGGAGTGCGGTGAGAGGAGCACGGAGTTGAAGCGCCAACTTGTAGCCACGCCGCTCTGCGGCGTGCGGCCCGGCGCAGAGCGCCGGGGCTACAGCCTGAGCCCTCCCCCCGCGATTCAGTCGACCGCATACTCTCAAGCGGGTAAGGACTCCGGGCACCGACGCATCCGGCATGGCGCCCTGTCGTCCTTGCGGCCTTGATCCTTTGGATCTCGGATTTCGTGCTTCGAGTTTCGTGCGTGTGGCGGTATTCAGCGTCCGCTCCGCAGACATCACGCCTTCGCAAGCCCCAACCCTTCCGCCGCCGGCGCATCCGCCTTTGCCATCCGGGTGCCGAGTCGACGGGCGGCATCGTGGAGTACCGCCTCCAGCACCCCCAGATACTCCAGGAACCGCTCCCGACCTTCCGACGACAGGGTGATGGTGGTGCGCGGGTAGTTTCCGACGAAGCGCTTGTCGATCTCGACGATCCCCTCTTGAGCCAGGCTTCTGACGTGACGGTTGAGGTTGCCGTCGGTGAGGCTGCAGCGGTCGCGCAACTCGGGAAACGGCATGCCGTGCGGCGCATCCAGCAGGTTGGTCACGATGGCCAGGCGCGGCGGCGAATGAAAGATGCGTTCAAGCAATTCGAAGGGGACATCCCGTTGGGTCATGATCGGTCCTTCCCTGCGATGAAACCCTGGATCGAATCGTTGGGCATTCGGTTGCGGTGGAAGATGAACCCGCCCGCCACCTCACCCACGCAGAACACGATGCCCATGGGCCATGGGTTGGTGAAGGTGAGGCCTGGCGTGACGAACCACATCACCCCGCAGGAGACGTAGTACAGCCCCACCAGCCAGATTGCCCTGGGCAGCACTCGGCGCGAGGCGAGATTCGTGAGGCCGTACAGACACATCCAGGTGCCTGGCAAGAGGTCAACCACACCGTCACGCACCAACACGAAAGACAGGATGGCACCGACCGCCAAGGCAGGCAGCGCATCAACCGTGGGCATGAGTCGCCGCACATCCCGTCGAGGTCCCGACGTGGTGATGAACCACACGATGAGGGCCGCGTAGTTGGCCACCACGGCCACGAGCAGCACCAGCCCCCACCCGACCAGATGCGCCTGAACGGTAAGTGGGAATCCCGGCCGGCTCATGACGGCGGCCGCCGCCAGCGCAACCGTCCCCGCCACGGCCCTGACGCGGCCCGAATACCCGGTGAACATCTGGGAATCCAGCACCCTGAGCTTCAGTTCCCGCACCTGCCGCAGGGCATCATGCACATGCGCAGCAATCACACTGCCTCCATTGAGAGAGCACTCTGCGATGCAAAGTAAAAGGCCATGAGTCGCCGCGCAAGGGATTCCGCCTATCTCCTCCCGTACACCGTGCTCATGTGTTGGAACGCCGTGGGGCGTGACCGATTGTGGCCCACTCCGTTCCAACATGGGACCGGATGGTGGGCCCATAAGGCGTGATCGTCCTTCTACGCTGCCCCTGGCAGTCTGCGCCTCGGAGTTGCGCGGCCTCAGCATGAGGGCCGGGTGCAGCTCAGACTACCGGTTTTCCGGAGGGTGCTCAGGTGCTTCCGGCAGGTACATCCATAGCGGGCGCACACGCCATCCGGTACGCGGCCAGAACACGGTCGAGTCTCGAAACGCAGGAACCCTCCTCGGGTAGTATGCGCGAACCTCGTCCATGAAGAACCAATCATCGCGATCAAGCACGATGGCGGCGAATCGTCCTGCCGCGATGGCGTGCTCGTATTCCCGGCGCAACGCCGCTCCGGCGCCATCGGGATCGCAGCCGAGCACGTCGGACACCGCCATTCGGTGCGCAGCCGGCGCGCTGCCCGCCAACGACGGCAGGTACCCGTGGAAGGGCATGAGAATCTCCCCGGAGACCGAAGAAAGCCGGGACAGAAGCCATTGACCCTCCTGGCGATCGCGATCCGTGGGGATCTCCGCGCGGGGGTCGTAGGCGAGCATGCCCAGTTGGACGAGGACGAGTACGGCTGCAACGGTCGAGAGGAGCTGGCGTATACGTGGAGTCCCCCCTTCCCAACTCATCATCTCATGAACGCACAGCCCCGCAACTATGGCGACGATCACGTACGTCGGCATCAGGACGTTGTCATACCCGCCGTACTGCATTCGCGGCAGCCACGATCCGGCAACCATTCCGATTGTGGCCCCGAGGTAGAGCCATACTGCCCTGTTCCGTGCCGCCATTCCGCGCAGCAGCCACACGGTCCCAAGGACCGAGGCAATGCCGAACTGGCGGAGGAGATCCCTCGTCCAGAACGCACTCACCTCCGAGTCGAGTATCCTCACCGAAAACCGCCGGGGAAGCTCGAACGCGTAGTAGCCGTACCATCCGTGGCTCATGAAGTGCATGAGCCCATGGCTTGCCGTCATCCCTGCCAGCACCAGGAGGCTGAAGGTCAGGCCTTTGCGCCAACCCGTGACAAGCGCCGCGATCGCCAGCGGCACCGCGACGGCGAACGCGGTCTGTTTCGTGAGGCTGGCGAGCACCAGCAGGGCGGCGGCCCACGCAGCGCTCCTGCATGACGTGCCGAATCTGAGCACGTAGAACGCCCCGAGCGAAAGGGCAAGGAACAGCGTATCGCCTCTTCCGATATCGAACCACGCGCCGCTCGCGCGGTAGGTGGCCGCGAACAGACCGGTCGACACGATGGCAGCGCACCAACTCCGCGTCTCGCGCCGCACCATGGCGAAGGTGAGCGAGAGGCATACCAGCGACGAGAGGATTGCCGTGAGACGAGTTGCGAGGAATCCCACGCCAGTGAGACGGGCGACGACAGCCGACACCCAATAGAAAAGCGGTGGGTACGTGGCCGGCACGAACGTGGGCGACGGAGCGATGTACAGCGGCTGGCCCTGAAGAACTCGCGCAACGTGGTCGACCATGCCCCCCTCCATCCATTCAAGCTCGAACGGATAGGGGAATCGGCTCGCGGCGACCGCGAGACATGCACCGATCGCCACGAGCCCAGTAGAGCACGCCGCAAACATGAGCGCACGAACAGCTATTCGGGAGCATGAAGATAGCTTCTGGGGTATGAATGCAGTCATCAGACTCCCGGAACGGCCGCAGGATCGACGAGTCTGAACACGTCGACGCCCGAGTACCTCGGACTGCTGAAGCTCATCTCGAATCGGTACGCCTCATCGAACCAGGGAGCCTCCAGGAGCAGACGTTCATTCCCCCAGAGCTCCCGGTGGACGATCAGGTAGTCCGGCCTGAATCGACGGAGGGCGTAGGTGCCATCGCCCAACGCCATTGTGTGATGCCCAACATCCGGGGTCACCAACCCCCATAGATCAATGATCCGGTGTTCCGATGCATACCCCACTGCCCCCACCTCGAAGGCCGCGATGGTCGCCTCCTGCGGAGAATGGGCCTCGATCCACTGGGCGGCTTCCACGTAGACCGGGTGCCGTGGGTACGGCAGCCAACGGTGGAACGCCTGTTCGCATTGGATGAACGCGACGAAGGCAGTGACCACTCCTGCTCCCGCGAGGAGCGCGCCGACCGGTCGCCTGCGGCCGGCCAGATCGGCGGTGCCGAGGCATGCCAGCATCACCAGCACGGGTGAGACGACGGAGTAGTACCAGATGTAGACGTGCGGCACGTTGAGGATGGCGTATGCGCCCAGGTAGCAGAGCGCCCAGACGACCAGCGCGCCGCAGACTGTGAGCCGGAGACGGATGATCCTGAGGAGCCCGATGGCCGCCAAGGGAGCGATGACCATCACCCATCGCGACTCGCCGAAGTATCGCATCGCGTAGAATGCGATTCCCTCAAGGAAGTCGGAGCCCCACACGTGCGCCTGCAGGCGCTTGATCGCCAACGTCTGCGGAATCGGCGTGCCGTAGTATGCCCATGCGAACATACCCCAGGCCCCCGCCAGGGTACCAAGGCCGATGACTGCGTGCACGGGAAGGCGGCGATTGCGCACTGTCCAGACCGCCAGGTACACAGCCGCCGCTACCACCGCGTCGCCGCGGCAGACAATGGCACAACCAAGCAGGACACCGGCAATGACCTGTTTGGGGGAATCCAGAAGCAGAAACGCGCCGAAGATCAGCGAGACGTGCAAGAAGGTCTCCGAACCGAACCCGCCGGTGATGAGTAGCGGATCGAGGACCGCCAACGCTCCGGCGACCAGCCACGCGAGACTCCGGTGTTCTCTGCGGGAAGCACCCCCGACCAATCGTCCCACGAGGACGCCGACAACGCCAAGAGACAGGCAGGAGACGAGCTTGCCCCAGAACGCCGGATCCCGCCCCAGGAGCGTCAGCCCGCCGAGTATGAGCGCAAACAGTGGCGAAGTGGTACCGAGGACTCTCTCGCCCGGGTTGTACACCAGGCTGTTTCCCGTGGCCAGATTCCGGGCGTATCTGTAGGTGATGTACGGATCGTCATTGTCGAACTGCCATAGCCGCAGCCCGACGAGGATGCCGAGCAGCAGGGGGGCACTGAGCGCCGGAAGCCAGCGTCGTTGACCGCAGCAATCAGAACGGCCAGGCACGCTTCCATTCAAAGACAGGTTCGTTCTTCTCTTCACCTCAAGCTTCAGGTTGGGAGACCAGGCAGGGCATCCAAGGGTTGCCTTCGGTTGGTGGCGGATGAGTCTCGGCACAATCGCCGGTTGATCGCGGAATCCTCATCCCCGATGTTCTGTCTTGCCCATCAAGCCGCCGATGCGACCTTGCGGCTATCGTAGTATCACCACCGGGGCTGCACCCGAAGACCCGAGGCCATCCAGTGGTCTCGCGAAGTAGACTCCCGGCCTTGTCCCTGCGACGCAAGATCTAATCACCAGACCCTCCTTTCGTCGCTCCCCGGTCCCCGGGTAATGGGTGCAAGTCGTCACTTTCCTGCCGAGAAGGTCGAACAACACAAAGGTCTCCGCGCGGACTGGCGCGGCATCCCCGGGAACCATTCCCTCTGGCTCATCCGCATCGCGATCTCTTCGTTCCGCTATCAGTACCGGGCTTCGCTCCGTTGGTGACCCATAGTGTATCCCGACTCTGAGGAAACAGCACGGAGGGATGCTCAGACCAAATGAGTTGCTGCGCCTGGACACGCCGTACTCGTACGGGACTTCACATATGGTCTCCGAAGAGAGATTGTAGTCATCGTAGTCATCGTCGTGCGCAGGACCTTCAGAGGCGACCAGCCAGCTTTCCCAGGTGACCCCAATGACTGGCGGCGGCATGCCAAGATCCCCTCTGATCGTCGCAGAGTACTGCTGGCTAAGGTTCCGGTTGATGATGAACAGCACAACATCGGTTGGCGATGCTCTGGTGG
>JALOPK010000244.1 GCA_025453925.1 Candidatus Eiseniibacteriota bacterium
ATGATGGCGATGCCGATCCACAGTACGATTTCACCAAAGTAGTTGGGATGGCGGGATCTGGCCCAGAGCCCGGTGGCGATGAACCTGCCCCGGTTGTTGGGATCGGCGCGGAAACGGCTCTTCTGCAGGTCGGCGACGGCCTCGACCGACAATCCCGAAAGCCACACCAGGAAGCCGATCAATGCGAAGGGGTCCAACCCCCTACGGGTGACGCTGGTGATGGCGGCCAGTGCCGCCGCCAACGTGAGGCTCACCCACAACCCCTGCAAGGTCCACGCATTGAGGAAGCGGATGAAGGAAGGTTTGATCTCGTCGAAGCGGGTATCCTTCCCCGCCTTGTGGATGCGGCGAACCAGGTAGGTGCCCAGCCGCGTGGCCCACACCACGACCAGCGCCAGCAGGAGAATCGAACGGGCTGGAGCCACGGGGCTCAACAGGACGGCGAGGGCGGTCACGCAGACATACGTGAGGCTGCCGGTGAGATCAAAGTGCTTCTCGGTCTGGAGCAGGAATGCCGGGATGAAGGCCAGCCATTGTATGACGAACGCCAGCCCAACCACCAAGGCAAAGACGGAGATGCCTGCCGCGGATGCTCCCCCCTGGCTTCCCGCCACGGCGACTCCTGCTGCAACCAGGAGAACAATCGGGAGCGTCACGAGCGCCGTTCGATCGTGCTTGTTCATGGCGTATATCCCTTCTGCCTCATCGGATCGGCGGGCGAAACGCGGCGGAACAACGACGCGACCTGAGCATGCAGTCCGCGTGCGGGAGTGCCGATCGGTCGGTATCCCCTCGTGTCGATGTCACGCATGACAAGATAGCCCTGTGGGCCGAACGGCGACAGCGCCGCCGCGGCCGTCGCTGCCGAACGCTTCGCTGGCAGGGCCTCACCGGCGCCTGCCGCTACCGCAGCAGCAGAATCTTCCGTGCTGCGCTGAACTCGCCGCAGCGCAGTCGGCAGAAGTAGATCCCTGAGGGCACCTGGCGGCCGTCTTGGCCCCGGCCGTCCCAGCAACCGTGATGCGCGCCCCGGGGAACGAACGCATCCACGAGAGTCTTCACTTCCCGGCCGGCAACATCAAAGACAGTAAGGTGCACAGCGCCGGGCCGAGGCAGGTCGTAGCGAACCACGGTTCGTTCTCCGAAGGGGTTGGGGGAGGCGGTGTAGAGGGCAAAGGTCGGAACGGGCACGGGGAAGGCCCCATCATCGATGCCGGTGGGGTGGAATGGTGTGCCCTGCCACCACTCGGCGCCGTTGATGACGGCATTGTTGCCACACGGCGAACCGTCCCCAAGAGCGTTGCCGAATCCCTCATTCATGGTCCAGTAGCCGGCCAGCCCCTCCTCCGAACCCGTCAGGTAGTGATCCATCGTCTCGGCGATCTCCGCCTCCGTACGCGCCACATTCCAGACGCGGACTTCGTCGATACTGCCGTCGAAAGCATAGGTCCCCGAGAGACCGTTTCCGATGAGGAGATCGAGGCCCTCATTGTCTTTGATCGGTCCCGCCGCGGGCGACGAGCACGTCAGCTCCTGCTCAATGCCGTTCACGTACATGGAAGCGATGCTGCCGCTCCCGTCGTACGTCGCGGCCACGTGGCTCCATCCGCCAAGGACTATGGAGTTGGTGGGTGTGGCGTACACGTGTGGAGGTCCGGCTTCGTTCCGCACCAAGAGGATCAGGCTGTGACGGTTGTAGGTGGATCCATCACCATGGAGGTAGAGGGTAACGTTGGTCTTGTCGAGGATGCGGCCATAGCCCGTGGTGGTGACTTCGCCCCATCCCTCCGGATTGATCCAGGCCTCAAAGGTCATCGCCGCAGTCAGATTCAGCGGCGGGGAGGCCTCACACGCCGCAACACCGTCAACCCCATTGAAGCGCAAGGCGCTCTCCCCATCGAACACCCGGATGGTTTCCTCCTGGAGCAGTGTATCGCTCCAGGACTGGTTCGAGACCATGAGGCGGACCGAATATGTCCCCGGTTGGCCATAGGTCCACTGCGGATGCTGTTCCCGCGAATCGATGGTACCGTCCGCATCGAAATCCCATTGCCATTCGGTGGGGGAGCCCCCGGAGCGATCGGTGAATGCGACTTGCAGGGGGGCGTGGCCGGTATTCGGCGCCATGTCGAAGCGCGCCGAGAGGCTTGAGACCTTGAGCAGCAGCAGATCGAACGCGCCATCCGTTCCCGCGTCGGTGTGGCCGGTGATGACATAGCCGTCATCGACGCAGCAGATGCCGCTCCCCCACTCGATTCCCGCTCCTCCGATCACGCTCTTCCAGGATTCCGACCCGTCTGCCTCCGCCGCGATGACATAGACATCATTCCTGCCGGTGATCGGATCCTTCGTGCCCCCTGCGATGGCGAAGGTGCCTTCGGGCGTCGAACACATGGCGCGCCCGTAGTCATAGAACTGTCCTTCACGGAAGCGTGAGCCCCATTGCTGGTTGCCTTGTGCATCAACCTTGCTGAGGTAGGCATCCATGCACTCCTCGCGGAGCACATCCATCTGGCCGCAGATCACGAACCCGCTGTCAGAGTCGGCGACAATCGAACTGCCCTGGTCATACGTGGTGCCCCCGAACGATTGCCTCCACACTTCATGCCCCTGGTCGTCGGTGCGAACGAGGAAGATATCGGTATCGCCAATACCGGCGCCATACCCGGTGAGCCCCGTGATCACATAGCCGCCGCCCTGTGTCGGCGCCAGGCCAAGCCCGCACTCCGGCTCGGCGGTGCCGAACGTGCGCTCCCACTCGAGAGACCCACGGTGGTCAACCTTTCCCAGATACACGTCACTCTGGCCGGCGCCTGAAGAGAACGTATGCCCCGCCACGACGAATCCCCCATCGTTTGCTTCACAGACAGCAGCGCCGGCGTCGGCCATCGGGCCGCCCAGGATGGCCGACCATTCCTCAGTACCCTGGGCATCGAGCCTGGCCACGAAGACATTCTCGCCGCCGCCACCGTACAGCGTTGTCGAGCCGGTGATCACAAACCCGCCCCCGGCCGCCTCGATTCCTGCATTGCCGTAGTCTCTCCCCTCTGCACCGAAGGTCCGAGACCACTGCGTAGCGCCGACATCGTCGGTCTTGACGACAAGGATGTCGGCGTCGCCGTCACCGTAGGAGTAGGTGTACCCCACGATGAGGTAGCCGCCGTCGGAGGTCGCGCAGACCGATCTTCCCGCATCCGCATTCGGCCCCCCGAAGGTCGTGCTCCAAAGCACGCGGTCCTCCCCGTCGAAACGGGCGGGCCCCGTGGCAGCTTCGGCCAGTGTCGTCCCGCCTGCGGTGCGGGCCGCGGGCGGTATTGCCTGGGCCAGCATCTGGCAGATCAGGACGCTGTAGTACAGCCCGTCCGTCGCGGTCAGGATGTTGCCATCCAGTATCGGCGGCACGCTGGGATAGATGAAGATCGCCCCCGCTTGCTCGTACTCGGCCTGGAACTGCGGATTGCCGGTGACGTGCACTCCGTCGATGACATCGGCCGCAGCCAGAACCCGCACCGATTGGCAGAATGCGCCAACGAGGAGCCCCTGTTCATCAGCAGAGTGGATGAGGTCGAGGATGTGCTGGTCGGCGAGGAGGTCGCCGCAGGGGTTGGGGACCTGGCCACTGCCGAACATCACGAGAACGGCATCGTAGGCGGCGACATCCGTGATGCTGTCGCTCAGCACATCGACCGTGATCGTCGGGCATCCGAGTGGGGCCGCGTACGCAGGACACGGTTGCACCGTGGGGGCCACGGCAGTCGTGGTGATCAGCCATCCATACTGCTCCAGGATGTCGCGAATGACATAGTAGTTGGCGCCGTAGTTGTTCGGGATGATGAGGAGCAGATGGGGATCGCCTGTGCGTGGCTGCTCTTGCCCGGCAGATCCTCCAGTCGCCAAGGTTGTACCCACGCATAGCGCCAAGACAATCGGGATGAGGCGAGTGCGAACATGGCTCGACATGGTATCCTCCGCAGGATGCAGGACCGTCGGTGGCAAGAAACACGCAAGAGGAGCACATCCCGTGCCGGTTCGTGTGGCTCGCGCCTTCGCCCAGTGGAGCAGGCCACGCTCGCTGAGCGAATCGCCGGGCGGAGCGTCGGCTGATTCAACTCCCGCGTTACAGGGCCGCGTCGGAAGTCGCACCGACCGGCTCTCTTTGGCGGGGGAGCGGACACCGACTCCCGTCCGCGACCGTGCATCACCAGTCCGCGATCGGACACCTTTTGATGCCCCACTGCCGCGATGCGCGGCCCCGGATCGATGGTTCGGAGGCCCATCTGCTCACTATTCTAACCTTAGAATAGTAGGCCAATGCTCACGAGGAAACCTCCGTATGGCCGGCCTTGCCTCCCGTGGCAGTACACCATGGCTCGCGATGGGATGGACCCTCGCGATGGCGCCGCGACGCATCCGGATCCGGCGTGCCCCGGGATACTTGGGAGCGATGATCGCACGGCTTCAAAGCATTGACACTGGCCGGGCGCTATCCTTGTCTGTTGCCGTCCTCTGTGGGTCGGCGGCGTCTTGCGTCGGGATTCGCACCCTTCACCTTGCTGGAGGCACAATTGGCACGCTCACCTCTCGTCCCCCTTGGCACATTGACCATCCCGGCTCTCGCGGTCGCGGCCCTGAGCGTCGCGACGTCCTTTGCGCAGCCCCGTTCCTGGCAGATTGAACCGGTGGAGTCACCGCGGGTATTCAGCTGGATGACCGACCGGAGTTTGTGCCTTGACGCCCAAGGCCTGCCCCACCTCGCCTTCGGGCAGGATCACCTCTACCACGGATGGCAGGACAATGCCGGGTGGATAGTCGAGACGGTGGATCAGGCGCCCGGGGTCGGAGAACATGCCTCCATGGCCGCGGGCGTCGACGGTTCGCTTCACATCGCCTATTTCGACGATCTCAATCAGGATCTCAAGTATGCCTGGCGCGACGACGCCGGTTGGCATGTCGAGGTGGTTGGCAATGGCGGGAAGTTTACCTCCGTGACGCTGGATGCCCAAGGCCGCCCGCACATCACCTATCAGGATGAAGATCTCAACTACGCCTGGAAGGCTGACGACGGGTGGCACATCGAGGTCATCAACGTGCAGTACGCGCCGGGCGGGTTCTCATCGCTGGCGCTCGACGCCGAGGGCCGGCCCCACATCAGCCACTACGAGATGATCGATGACGATCTGCTTTACTCCTTCAAGGACGGCGAAGGTTGGCACACGGAAACCATTGCGGAGCAGGGCAACGTGGGGTGGCACTCATCCATCGCCATTGATGACACGGGCCGGCCCCACATCAGCTACTATGACGGCTGGCAATACAGCGTCGTGTATGCCCGCAAGGATCCTGCCGGCTGGCAGATCGACCCGTTGGGTCGGGGTGGCGACTGGACATCACTGGCCCTGGACGCACAGGGGTTGCCCCATATCGGTTTCTGCACGACAAGCGGGCCGGTGCATGCCTATCATGACGGCTCGGCCTGGGTCGAGGAAAC
>JALOPK010000245.1 GCA_025453925.1 Candidatus Eiseniibacteriota bacterium
GTCGCGCAGCCGGCCGGCTTCCGGCGGGGATGTTGCCGCCAGCCGTCCCAGCGCGGCGTCGTCGACAAAATCCACTGCGCCGCCGCTGAGGACGCGTCGCAGGCCAGTTGTCTCCATCACGTGCGCACCTCCGCGACGAGTGCCGCCGCCGCGGGAGCCCATGACTTCGGCGCATCGCCCCTGCCGTCGCCGATGCAGCGTCCCAGAGCCCGGATGCGCTCGATGATCCGGCGCGGCTCCGTTGTCGGATCCTCCCCATTCCCACCCTTGCCGGGATACACCTGGTAGAGCTGGCGGTAGGGCGGCGGGGTGAGATTGGGCATAACCACATTGGCGCCCACGTTCAACCCCCGCTCCAATCCCGCACCAACATCCAGCGTGGAAAGAGCAGTGGTTGTGGGGATATTGGCCCGGGGGCACTTGATCCGGGTGAGAGCCATCGCGGCGAGAGCGACCTCCGAGCCGCCGGGCACGCCGTTCGCCGACAACACTTCATGCCCCAGTGGGGTGGCGGGATGGGGGATGAATGGGCCGACGCTGATCATATCCAGATCCAGTTCGCCGAACAACTCGATATCGCGGCTGAGATCATCGAAGGTCTGGCCGGGAATGCCGACCATGACGCCGCTGCCGACCTCGTAGCCCAGATCCCGAAGGTGCGCGAGGAGCGACAGTCGTCCCGGCTCATCGGCGCGCTCCGGGTGAATGCGCCGGTAGAGCTCCCGGTTGGATGTTTCGAACTTCAGGAGGTAGCGGTCGGCGCCAGAATCCCGCCATGCAGCCAACTCGTCCCGACGCCGCTCTCCCAGACTGAGGGTGATGGCAAGAGAGGTTTCTTTCTTGATCCGGGTCACCAAAGAGCGCATCCAGCCGGCCTCGAGCCCCGGGTCTTCGCCGCTCTGAAGCACGACGGTGCCGAAGCCCCACTCAACGGCCCGCCGCACCGCCTGCATGACCTCCTCCTCGGAGAGGCGGTACCGCGGGAGCCCCCCACGCGGACGCCTCAACCCGCAATACGAGCAGTCTCTCACGCAGTAATTCGATACCTCGATGAGACCGCGCAGATGCACCGCATCGCCGACACCGCTCGCCCGCACCCGATCGGCCCAATCCCAAAGCGCCTGCAGCCGCGCAGGATCACGCTCGGTGAGCCACGAACAAATGGTGGACCGGTCCATGGCCTTATGTCGGCGCGGGCAAGGATTCCGCACCCGCGAGCACCACCTCGAAGGTCGTGCCCACGTCGGGCGTGCTGTGGACAGAGACCGTTCCCTGGTAAAGCGCCGAAATCCGCCTGACGATGGAGAGACCCAACCCGCTTCCCAGGATGTCCCTTGTCTTGGAGTTCTTGATCCGCACGAATTCCCTGAAGAGCCTCCCACACTCCTCCTCGCTCATCCCGATTCCCGTGTCCACCACGCGGATGCGAACCCCGCCCGGCTCCGTGGCGAGGGTGACGTCGACCCGGCCGTGGTCGCGGTTGTACTTCACGGCATTGGACACCAGGTTGTTGAATACGATGTCCAGCTCCCCGCGGTCGGCCACCATGGGGATGTCGGCCGGGCCATGGATCTCCATGGTGATGCTCCGCTCCTGCGCGGAGGGGAGGCATGTCTCCAGGGCCGCGGCTGCCACCTCGCGGACGTTGAGATGGGCCAGATCCCGTTTCTTCTGCCCCGACTCGATCCGCGTCAGGTCCAGCAGGTCGAAGATGAGCTTTTTCATGCCATCGATTCTGATCAGGCTGCGCTCTACCACCCTCGCCATGGCCACGGGATCCCGGGAGACCTGATCTCGCATCAGATAGAGGTAGCCCTCCACTGCTGCCAGCGGCGCCTTCAACTCGTGCGCCAGCACGGAGATGAACTGAAAACGAATCTGGTGTTTCTCCAGGGCCAGCCGGCGGGCCTGGCGCTGCAGCATCAGATGCTTGGCCGCCTTGCGGAGAGATGCTTTCAGCTCGTCGGGCGTGAACGGCTTGGCCAGGAAGTCGAAGGCTCCCCTCTTCGTCGCGACGATGGCGGTTTCCAGCGATGCGTAGGCGGTGATCATGATGGTCAGGACATCGGTGACGCCCTCAAGCTTGGTCAGAAGATCGAGGCCCGACATGCCCGGCAGCTTGTGGTCGAGGAGCAGAATGTCGGGCGGCTGCACCCTGATGATGGCTTCACCCTCCTCCGCGGTGCCCGCCGGGGTCACGAGAAAGCCGACGTCGGTGTCGACTTCCTCCACTCGAAGCGAAAACGTCGAGAGCACCCGGGCGACCGCCGTGCGCATACCCGGTTCATCATCGACGACCACGACACGCAACGTCTCCATCAGGTTACGCTCCCAGGAGCCTGGTGATTTCCCGGGTCAACTGCTCCGTCCGCACGGGCTTGGCCAGGATGGCATCCGCCCGGAGCCATGACCGGGATTCCGGCGAGGTTCGATCAAACACCATGCCGGTCTCGCTGGTGACGGCGGTGACCATGATGACCGGCACGCCGGGATACGCCTTCTTGATCTTGTAGCTGAGCACGAACCCGCCATCCATGTTCTCCATCATGAGATCGAGGATGGCGATGTCGGGCCGCAGCGTCTCCAGCAACCGTTCCGCCTCGGCCTGGCCGGGCGCGGTATGCACGGCATAGCCGGCGCCTTCCAGGGTGAGGCGCATCTGCTCCCGGAAGTCACCATCATCGTCAACCACGAGCACCGTCTTCTGTTGGGCCGTCATAGCTCTTCTCTCTCCTGTGCGAGCATACGCTTGCCGTTCGTCGAGTCCACCCGCGGAAGCGTGACCGTGAAGGTCGACCCCATGGGACCGACCGTCGGATCCGAATTCGACACGACTCTGATATCCCCCGAGTGCATCTTGATTATGCCGTAGGTCACCGCCAGGCCGAGGCCGGTACCCTTGCCCATCTGCTTGGTGGTGAAGAAAGGCTCGAATACCCTGCCGACATTGGCCTCGGGGATGCCGACGCCGGTGTCCGCAACCGCGCATCGCACGACCTGGTCATCACCGGAAGTACGCACGGCGAGCGTGCCCCCCGAAGGCATGGCATCGAGGGCGTTTGTGATGATATTGATGAGCACCTGGGTGATCTGGTCGGCGTCCAGATCCGCGACAACGGGGCCCGGTTCGCGGAATACCTCTACCCGCACGCTCTCGGGTATCTGGATGGCTTTGAGGCAACGGTCGACCAGGTCGGCCAGATTCACGGGCTGGCGAACCACCTTGTTCTGCCGCGCGAAGTCAAGCAGACCCGCCACGATCTTCTTGCAGCGATCGGCCTGCTGGGCGATCAAAGCCATATCCTCCCGCAGAGGCGACCCCGGTTCGCACTGGTCCAGCAGCAGGTGGGCATAGAGCAGAACGACTCCCAAAGGGTTGTTGACTTCATGGGCGATGCCCGCGGCGAGTTGTCCCATGCTGGCGAGTTTCTCCGTCTGGGTCAGAAGCTGCTGGGTCTTCTCCAGCTCTTCGTGGGAGATCTCCAGCTCGGCGAACGCCTGGCGCAATCTCTCGATGGTGTATGGCAGGCACATCTCGCTCTCCGCCAGCCCCGTGAGGATGGCGCTGGCGTGCTCACGGCAGGTATCGTATCCGCAGGCTCCGCAGTTGAGTTCATCCTCCGGCCGCGTCTTGCCCATCCTGGCGAGAATCTCCTCGATCTCCCCGCCGCCCGGGGGCGAGATGCGCTGATCACAGGGGATGAACGAACGGGAAAGGTCAATGCCCGCGCAGCCCTCTATCGCGGCGGTCCACGTCGCGGCATCCCGCGACGCGGCCTGTTCACGCGCGTACTTGCTGACCCGGGAACGGCGGCGGAGCAATGGTTCCCGAGACGTCATTCCAGGCCCCATGATGCAGCCCCGGCAGCACAGCAGTTCCAGAAGCGTGGCATCAAGGTCCTTGGACTCGAACTCCCTGATGGCTTCGATGAACCGGACGCGCCCGTCGGCGGCTACGAGATCGCCGTCCATGAGATCTTCGTAGACGCCGGCCGCTTGCAGCATTCCCCGCGTGATCGGGAACAGCGATCCCCGGCCCGCCAGGGGGGGATCGAAATCGCTGGGTGAGACCGAGCCCGGCGTGATTCGACCGGCATCGAGCATTTCCCGAAGCTCGGCGAAGGTGAGCACCGAATCAACCTCACCCCGGACTTCGTCGGTGGCCCCTTCCCGTTTCTTGGCGATACAGGGGCCGATGAACACGACCCCGATTTCCGAGCCGTGGAGGTGCCGCAGGACTCGGGCCTCGGCCACCATGGGCGACACGATGGGCGCCAGGGAGGGGATCAAGTCGGGGTGGTAGCGTTTGACGTAGCCGAATACGGCCGGGCAGGTTGTAGAGATGTAGCGCCCGCCATCATTGCCGTCCAACAGCTTCCGGTACTCCCGCGCCACCAGGTCGGCCCCGAACCCGACCTCGTTGACCCAGCGGAAGCCGAGGGCCCTGACCATGGCTACCATGATGGTGGAAGGAACGTCGATGAACTCCGCCGGGAAGCTGGGGGCGATGCAGGCGACAACAGGAACGGGCCCCTCCAGAAGGCGACGCACCTCATCGGTGGAGCTGATGACCTGTTTGGCTCGCTGGCTGCACACCGTGACGCAGTTCCCGCAACCGATGCATCGGTCTACCATCACCTCCGCCTGCCCGTCAACGATGCGGATCGCCTTGGCGGGACATTCCCGGACGCAGGTGTAGCACACACGGCAACGGTCCTTGATGGTCGAGACGAGCGGAAGGGTCGCGGTACTCATGGAAACCTACCGCACGACGGACCGGGGAGTGTAGTGGGTGTGGAGAAGGTGGTGGCTCCGCTCCCCCAGCGGCGCGCCCAGGAACTCCTCATAGAGGCGCTGCACGGCCCGGTTGTCGTGGGACGTGCGCACCACGTCGTTCTTGTCGATTTCGTACAATCCCTTCATCCGGGCGCGAATGGCAGACGGATCGATCCCCAGAAGCTGCCCGCCGCCGGCGATGCATCCTCCCGGGCACGTCATGATCTCCACGAAGTGCAGAGCGTGACCCGCCTTGATACGATCGAGCAGCCCCCTCGCATTCGCGAGGCCGCTGGCCACCGCGACGTTGACGGTGAGGCCGTCAATAGCCACGGAGGCTTCCTTGGTTCCTGCGAGGCCGCGGACGGCCTTGACCCGCACCTGGGGCAGCTCCGTGCCCGTGAGCAGGAAATGCGCCGTGCGCAGGGCGGCCTCCATGACGCCGCCCGTCGCGCCGAACAACTTGCCCGCGCTGCTGCGGTCGCCGAAGGGGATGTCCTGGGGCTCGGGGTCGAGGGACCGGAGATCTATGCCGTGCATGCGGATAAGGTGGGCCAACTCGCGGGTGGTGAGCACGGCATCGAGATCGGGCATGCCCTGGGCGCCCATTTCGGGACGCGCCGCCTCGAACTTCTTGGCGGTGCAGGGCATGATGGCGACGCTGAATACCTTGGCCGGGTCGATCCCCTCCCGAGGGGCGTAGTGGTGTT
>JALOPK010000246.1 GCA_025453925.1 Candidatus Eiseniibacteriota bacterium
GGGATCTGCGCCAGCGCCTCGGCTTCTCCCCGTCCGGGGGTGTTCGAGTGGTGAATGCAGAAGGCGATGGACTTCCGGGCCTCGTCATCGATCTCTATGCCACCACCGTTGCCATCCAGTTCCACCATCCGTGGGTCGAGCGCTATCGTGAGGTCATCTGCTCGTTTGCCCTGAACAGCCTCGACGCCACCACCGTGGTCGACCGGAGTCAACGAGCCGCCAGGGCCAGGGAAGGGCTCAGTCAGTCTCAGGACGTGATGGTGGGTTCATACGACGCGCATCCAGTGATCCGGGAGCACGGGGTTGCCTACCTGGTGGATGTTCGTAACGGCCAGAAGACGGGATTCTACCTTGACCAACGGGCAAACAGGGCCCTTCTCGCCCGCTGGGCGAACGGCCGTCGCGTGCTGGATCTCTACGCCCACACCGGCGGATTCGGCCTCGCCGCCTTGCACGCAGGTGCTCGGCACGTGACCTTCGTTGAGTCAGGGTCGGCCGCGGTGGACCTTCTGAGGGAGAATCTCTCGCTCAACGGGATCGAGGCCGAGCGGTGGTCCGTCGTGAGAGCCGATGTGGGAGAGTTCCTCGCTGCAGCACCCGGCAGCTACGGTCTGGTCATCATGGATCCGCCGCCCATGGCTCGCCGCAAGGCGCACGTGGTCAATGCTCTGCGCGGCATGGCGGGGCAACTTGCGGACGCCTTTCGTTGCGCTGAACCTGGCGCCCTCCTGTCGCTGTTCAGTTGTTCGCACCACCTTGCGCAACCGGAGCTTGACGCTCTCATCGCCTCCATCGCCGCCACGGCAGGGCGGCGAATCCGGGTTCTCCAGGGCATGAGCGCGGATGCGGATCATCCCTCATCGGCTGAACACCCCGAGGGCCGGTATTTGGTCGGATCGCTCATGCACATCGAAGGACCGGAGTAGTTCGCCTTCTCCTTGGCGAGAGCCCCACCTCACGGGATCCGGGTGTGGGTGAGAGACTACGGTTGTGTCACCATCACTTTGCCCTGCCGCCGATCGCCTGCCGCTTCGAGCGCCTGCTCTACTTCAGGGAACCGAAACGTCTGGGTCACCATGACCGACAAGTCAATCACCCCGGCTGCGGTCATCCGGATGAGGTTCGGATAGATGCCGTGGCCGGCATGACCGCGGGAGCCGGCGAGTTCACTGGCCCCGCTCACCAAGGTGTCAAGCTGCAGGGCGGAAGTCGCGCCCGTGCGGCCCAGGTAGACGATGCGTCCGTTGGGTGCCAGAGTGCGCTCCATCAGCGCGATGGTCTCATCCGCTGCCCCCGCCGCTTCGACGTGAATGTCGAAGCCACCGTTGCTCAGGTCGCGGAGTGCCTCGACAGGGGACTCCCCGCTCCGGATCAGCTCATCCAGGCTCAGTGACACGTGTGCACCCATTCTGCGGGCCAGAGCCCCGCGTTCGATCACCGGATCGATGGCCACGACTTTTGATGCCCCGGCAGCTCTGGCCAATGCCACCGTCGCCAGCCCGATGGGCCCCACGCCGAACACCCCCACGCGTACTCCTGGCCTGAACCTCTGGTGTCCCACGAAGAGACCGTTGTAGGCGCAGCCTGCCGGCTCGAGAAGCGCTCCCAGAGCGAAGGCTTCCTCGCGGCTGACCCTCCCCGATGCGAGAAGAGGCTCCAGGCTCCAGCAGTAGCGGTCCCGCACAGGAATGAATTCCGCAAAGGCGCCCGGCGAAGAGAATCCGACCATCTCGAGATTCACGCACTGATTCGGTGTGCCCCGGCGGCAGGGTTCGCACAATCCGCACCACAGCATGCCCTCGGCCACCACCGCGTCCCCGACATTGAGTGTCGTCACGGCGTCACCCTTGGCGACGACCTCTCCGGAAAACTCATGACCCAGGATAACCGGCAGGCGAGCCGGGCCGCTGAACCTGACGTAACCGGCCGAGTCAGGCCTGACGCAATGCACGTCAGAACCGCACACGCCGCACGTCTTGACCCGCACGATTACCTCGTCTGCTTTGGGTGACGGGTCAGTGTGCCCCTCCATGATGAGTCTCGGTGCGTGCCAGACCTGGGAAGCGATCGCCGCCTTCCGGGTCACCCGCTCCCGTTCGTCCGGCGCGTAGCCAGGACGCGGAAGCCAGTTTCCGTGCAACACGAATGCCTTCACGATGATCCTCACAGCAACAGTGAATAGTGATCGGCCCTTTCGGTGTGTGCCTTCTTGCTTCGACGGCGGAGGTTTCGGTCACAGTGTACCGGAACACATCCGCAACTTCAAGACTGCGATGTTCCGTGGCCGCCCGCGCGCAGAGAGTCAAACCTGGCTCCCACCCGCCCGATGCGGACCTCCCGCGCCGGTCTCAGCCCCCCGCGAGCGGGAACTGGATGCTGCTAGGTCACCGCGATGGACGCAGAGCTGTCCGATCGGCTGGCGCACGGTACCGGAGGCGCATGAGGTGCCTGGTCGCATGCGTGCCGGACGATGCGCCACCTCTGCTCACATCTCCCCGATCGGGAGTGTCGGAGGGATCGTGGTCCGTCCATCCGGACTTGCAATCGGCGATCAGTTCTGTAAAATGACTGGTTTTGCCCACTGAGGGGAAGTATGTTTAGCATCTTGGCCGGCAAACTCGAAGTCATCATGAAGAGGCTTCATGGGCATGGCCGGCTTGACGAACGCCTGGTTGACGATGCGCTGCGTGAGTTGCGGCTCGCCCTGCTTGAAGCGGATGTCAACTACCGTGTCGTCAAGGACTTCATCGCCGCGATACGTCCTCGTGCCTTGAGCCAGGAAGTCTTGGACAGTGTCACACCCGGCCAGCATGTGGCCTGGATCCTGCATCAGGAGATGGTTCGGCTCCTTGGATCCGAGTCGGAACCTATCCGCTGGGGCGGCATGCCTCCCGTTGCAATCCTGCTGGCAGGATTGCAGGGTTCGGGGAAGACAACCACGGCGGGCAAGCTGGCGTCGATGCTCAAGGGTCAGCGGAAGCGTGTGCTGCTGGTCGCGGCCGACGTGTATCGGCCGGCTGCCGTGGAGCAGTTGCGGGCGCTGGCCACGCAGATCGGCGTCGAGTGCGTTGGTGGTGAGGGTGACCCCGTTGCCATCTGCGCCGAGGCAGTTGCGAGGTCGCGGCGCGATGTGTTCGATGCAGTCATTCTGGACACTGCGGGGCGGTTACACGTCGACGCCGAGATGATGGACGAGCTGGCAAGGATAGCCGATGCGGTGTCGCCGCGCGAGCGTCTGCTTGTGGTTGATGGCATGAGCGGTCAGGATGCCGTCAGAACCGCACAGGAGTTTCACACGAGACTCCAGCTGACGGGGGTGATCCTGACCAAGCTCGATGGAGACGCCCGCGGTGGAGCCGCATTGTCGGTGAGAGCCGTGACCGGGGCGCCGATCAAGTTCGTCGGGGTGGGCGAGAAACTGGGAGACTTGGAGCCGTTCCACCCTGACCGGATCGCGTCGCGGATCCTCGGGTTGGGTGATGTGCTCACGCTGGTGGAGAAAGCCCATGCGCAAGCGGACCTGGATAGGTCTGCGGCGATCCAGCGCAAGCTGAAGCGAGGCGAACTCAATCTCATGGATTTTCTCGAGCAGCTAAGGCAGTTGAAGAAGATGGGCTCGTTGGATCAGCTCGTCTCGATGATACCGGGGGCCTCAAAGCTCGGGCTGAGCGGGGCCTCCTTGGATGATCGTGAACTCGCCCGCACCGAGGCGATCATTCTCTCCATGACCGGGGAGGAGCGCGCGAAGCCCGCCGTCATGAACGGCAGCAGGCGGAAGCGCATCGCCAGAGGGAGCGGCACCTCGGTTCAGGACGTGAATCGCCTCCTCCGTGAGTTCGAGGCGATGCAGAAGATGATGAAACGTATGGGGGGCGCACGAATCGGCCGGAGGGTTCCTCTGGGCCGGCTCAACTAGTGCAAGAGCGGCAACTGCCGCGGGAGGTGCCTGTTGGTCAAACTCCGCCTGATGAGAATGGGACGACGCCATGCCCCGACCTACCGAATCGTGGCCATCGATTCGAGGATGCGGCGCGACGGGCGATTTCTTGAGATCGTCGGCCACTACAATCCCAGGACCTCGGGAGAGCCCGAGATCGTGGTGAAGGACGACAGGGTGAGATACTGGCTGGATGTTGGTGCACAGCCATCCGAGACCGTGCAAAGCCTGCTTCGCCGATCTGGAATGCTCGGCCGGATGGATCAAGAGAAGAAGGATGCATACCTGCGGGAAGCCTTGGAACGAAGGAGCCTGGAGGAGCAGCGCTCGCCAGACGAGTCACTCGATGAGTTCGAGGGAGGCTCCGCACGTGGGTGAAGACTTCAAGGGCCTGGTCATGTTCCTGGCCCGCTCCCTCGTCGACGATCCCGAAGCAGTGAGTTTGGTCGAGGAGGATGAAGGGCAGAGGATCCTGTATCAGCTCAAGGTGACCGAGTCAGAGAAGGGCAAGATCATCGGGAAGGGCGGGCGCACCGCCAGGGCTCTTCGGGTGTTGCTTGGCGCTGCGGCCGCGAAGAAGGGTTTGCGGGTCGATCTGGAGATCATCGACGCGTGATTGCCCTCGCGAAGGTGCTCAAACCACACGGAGTCAACGGGGCGGTGGTGGTGGCACTTCTCACGTCGAGAGCGGAGCGGATCGAAGAGGTCGGAACGGTTCATGTCGGGCACAGCGGAGACGAAGCCGCCGGCACCACTCGTCGAGTGGTGCGAGTTGGCTCGGCAGGGAGACGGGTGGTTGTCGAGCTGGAAGGCGTGGGCAATGCAGAGGCCGCCGACGCGCTACGCGGAATGCTCCTGCTGATTCCTGACGGCGCGGAAGCGCCCCTGCCGCCCGGCGAGTACTACGACTTCCAGATCGTCGGATGTTCTGTCTGGGACGAGTCGGGTTCGTGCCTCGGCACCGTGACCGAGGTTCTTGAGATGCCTGCCCAGGACGTCTATGTGGTTGCCCTGGGTGACCGGACCTGGTGGCTGCCGGCTGCCAAGGCCCTGATTGAGAGGATTGACATCTCGTCGAAGCGCATTACGGTGGGAGCGCTTGACGGACTCCTGGAGACGGGCCCTGCGCATTGATGTGGTCACCGCCTTCCCGGGGATGTTCAGCGCCATGGCGGAGAGTATACCCGGACGAGCGCAGGCAGCCAAACGGCTCGTTTTGGCCATGCACAATCCGAGAGATGAGACGGAAGATCCTCACCGGACCATCGACGACGCCCCGTATGGTGGTGGGGGAGGGATGGTCCTCAAGGCTGGGCCTCTCTTCCGGACGGTTGAGAGGATCAAGGCGGCCTTTGGTTCCGGCACAGTAATCCTGCTTTCACCCCAGGGGGAGGTACTGACCCAGCGCCTCGTCGAGCAGCTGGCGGAGTTGGGACACTGGATTCTGGTATGCGGACACTATAAGGGCGTTGATGAGCGGGTGCGGGATCATCTGGTTGATCGTG
>JALOPK010000022.1 GCA_025453925.1 Candidatus Eiseniibacteriota bacterium
GGAGCCTCGGGCGGCGAGCGGGGCTCTTCATATGGGACGAGCCCTATGTTTGACTCGTCCTATATGCTCTGCAACGGGACTGCTCAGCGTTCTCTCGCGAGCAGCGTGAACCCTCCCGGCTTCGCGGCTGAACTCGTGCTGCTGCGCTCGAACTCGCCCACCGTATTTGATTCGGGCGATGTCTGCACCGCATTCCGCGCCTTTCCCTTGAAGTAGTAGGTCTGCGCAGAGTTCCCGATGCCATCCGTGAAGTCGTACTGCACTGTCGGTGCACTCACCGTGTGCCACGGTGTCGCGCTCGGCGTGAAGTACGCGCTCGTGCTCCGGTACAGGTCGTACACCGTCGCCAGCGCCACCGCGTCCCAGCTCAGGCGTGCCGTGGTGGAACTCACTAGGGTGATCGCCAACACCATTGCGTCCAGTGGCGCCAAGCTCGCCCCATGCCAGAACCCGTGGTACGTCTGGTAGGTGCTGCCCGCTGACACCCCCACGGGCGACGATTGGGCGAGGGTGCCGGTCATTGCATACGTCGTCCCGCTCATTGCCCCACCTGCAGATCCAATGACCGACTCTCTCAGGAAGTACGTCTGGGCTGAGGCTGCCCCGCAGAGCAGCACCATTGAGATCAACGTGACAGATGTGCTTCTCATTGCGATCCTCCGGTGATTGGCGAACTCTCGCAGTCGGTGTTGCGCGGCGCCCCGACGTTCACCCTCCGCCTCGCGCCCGACTCCTCACTCGCCTTCTCACGGAGTTCGGGGTACAGATACGCGTCCCTCTCCGCCGCCTTGCAGTAATCGAGACGCTTCGTCTCATACCCCTTGCGCTTCGCCACCACGCGGTAGCAGAACCCTACGGTGCTGGCGCCGTCCTCCTGCTCGATCACATCGAAACCGGTCGCACCGCGCTCCACGTAGACGCCGTGACACCGACCTGAGAGCTCGACGAACACCTTTATCGGATTCGCCGCACCGATGGTCACGGTCTCCAGGAAGACCGGGTCCAGTTCGATGTGACAGCGCCCATTCACAAGCTGCCCTTCCCCGAAGTCCTCGAACCAGTTCTCGGGGCTCTCCTGGCAGTAGAGGAGGGTGGGTCCTTTCGATGTCTTCACGATGCAGCTCTTGGTGCCGGAAGCAGCGAAGTTGCCGGAGGAATAGACACCATATCCACTCGTCGAATTGACCACGCCATAGACGCCGTAGGTGGTACCCGTGCTGGCAATGGCGAGGGACCAGAGGCCATGCCCTTCCGTGGAGTAGCTCACGAATTGCCCACCATAGGTCCAGCCGTTGGTCGCACTCGCCTTGCCATAGACCCCCGCACCTGAGGTCGACGCGCTCGTTCCGTAGACTCCGCGGGTAGTGCCCGTAGTCGCGGTTGCCTCGCCAATGACGCCTCGTCCCTCGTAGGAGTGGCTTTGCCCATAGACGCCAGGACCCGAGGTCCAGTCCGCCGTCGTGCAGCCCCACACGCCTATCCCGTCTGCCGCGTAGCTCTCGAACTTCCCACCGTAGCTGTGACCGGTCGTCGCGGTCGCCTTGCCATGGACACCGCACCCATTCGGCGATGCCGTTTCGCCCAGCACGCCATACGTGAGACCTGTCGAGGCTGTCGTGTACCCGAACACGCCTATTCCCTCCGTCGAGACGTTTCCTCCGAATACTCCGCAGGTCAGACCGGTTGTCGCGGTGCAGTGCCCCCATACGCCTCTACTAAAGGCCTCAGTGGCCGTCGCCTCTCCGATCACCCCATACTGGTGCGACGTGCCTACCACCCCTGCACCGGCGTCCGTCGAGCTGCTCTCGCCGTACACGCCATAGGCAAACCCGCTCATCGCCGTTGCCTTGCCGACCACGCCGCGCCCCCCATCCGATCGCGTCTCACCGCATACGCCGTCGACTACCCCAGTGGTCGCATTGGCCACCCCATACACGCCCTTCCCTTCCGTCGACTCACTTCTGCCGTATACCCCAGAGACCGTGCCGATGGTCGATGTCGCCAATCCGACAACGCCGGTCCCTGACGCGGCGCTGCTCGAGAAATGACCGCCTGGCGCAGTTCCCGTTGTCGCGATCGCGCGTCCACACACGCCCACCCCTTCGGGCGAGTAGTCCTCGAAGAGGCCGCCATAGGTTTGACCCGAATTGGATGAGGCGATGCCGTGCATGCCTCTGCCGCCGGTGGCTGAGGCCTCCCCGCGGACGGCGTCGGCGGCACCTGTGGTCGCCATAGCAGTACCGAGCACGCCGTAGCCGTTGGCTTCCATCCCGCACCCGCGGACGCCGTTCACGCCCTTCCCCTCCACTCCAACGCCGTTTGGCGAGGAACAGAAACCGTACACCCCTGTGGTCGATCCCGTACCCGACGTGGCGACACCTGAAACGCCCCACCCCCAATTCGACAGGCACTTTCCGTACACCCCCCATGCGCCCTCACCGTACACCCCCCCGGCATCCTCGGAGGCGCTCGTTCCCTTTACTCCATACGCATCTCCGCTGGTGGCGGCGGCGTGCCCGTAGATCCCACTTCCATCGGATGAGTAGCTCACCCCATGCACACCGAAGGTGGCCCCCGTCTGGCTGGTCGCCACACCGTAGACCCCTTGGCCGGCGGTTGACTGAATCGTGCCGTACACGCCCATCGTCGTCCCCGCCGTTGAGTGCGCATGGGCATATACCGCAACGCCAAGGTCTCCTCGTGTCTCGAAGTCGCCTCCAAATGCGTAACCGTTCGTGGAGCTGTTCCTCGCTCCGATCATCGCCTGGCTCATGTCGGATCCCTCGATCATCGTCCCGGGTACCAACCCGCTCGCCATATAGGCATAGCCGACGGAACCGAGCCGAACTCGGGGCGTCTGCAGATCGCCGCCGATCGTCACCTCCAACCACGCGTCACCAACGAACGGATATCCGATGGGCGGCTGCGGAGGCCCGCCCAGCAACACGCTGAAGACACCGGCCGTGACTCCCACCGTCTGAGTTTCGCTGTCCCAGACAGGACTCCCTCCCGTCTCCTGTTCGTACAGCAGGAACTGCATGGAGTAGGGACCATCCGCTATTGGGTTCCCTCCCGTATCCGTCACCTTGCCCTGGTAGCTCATCATCTGGGGGATGTCGGCGGCGGCGAGAGTGCAGAGGACAGCGATCATGATCATCGCGTGTCGCATGGCGACCTCCTGGAGAGTGGTGCACGAACTTGACGAATGGACGCCTTGGCCGAGGGCAGGCCGGGCTTCCTTTCGCGCCTTGTCACGCCTCCACATAGCCGTTAGGCCTCGTTTTCTCGCTCGGGTCCGCGTTCTGAAGAGCGCATGGAAGGCCGGGCTTCGGCAGGGCCGCATCGGTTGACACCATGGAATCCGTCTCAGTGTCGGGTCAGAGCGCCGTTCGACGATGGGGGCCATGCCCGGGGCAGCACGCGCGAAGGCGGGGCCTGTCAGAGCGACCTGGCGCCTGGGCAGGTGCGATGACGCGCACCAGCCATACATTGGGAGACTCCTCACGACCGACAACCACGAATCGACGAGGTGATTGAATGACCGCCACTCCCCGTCTGTATGACGACCTGGCATGGCTGTGGCCCTTGTGGGGAGCTGCAGAAGGCGACTACGCTCTGTGGTGCGCTCAGGTTGTCCGTCTCATTCGGCAGTATGCCACCGGATCTCTCGGAACGATCCTGGACATCGGCTGCGGCGGCGGTAAGAACGCCTTCAACCTCAAGCGGCACCTCCAGGTGACGGGCCTTGATCTCAGTCCGGCGATGCTGGAGCTGGCCCGCGCACTGAACCCCGAGAGCGAGTTCCTCCAGGGTGACATGCGGAGCCTGGAACTCCGGAGACGGTTCGATTGCATCCTCCTGGATGACGCGATCACCTACATGGTGACCAGGGAGGACCTCGCGGCGGCCTTCGCGGGGGCGTTTCGTCATCTACGTTCCGGGGGTGTCATGGTCGTGTCGCCAGACGAAACCAAGGAGACCTTTCAGCAGAACCGCACCCGAGTATCGTACGCCGAGACGAAGGCAAAGCCGGAGAGCATCGACGTGGTATTCGTCGAGAATGACTACGATCCCGATCCGGCGGATGACCAATTCGACGGCACCTTGGTCTACCTGATTCGGGAGGCGGGCCGGCTCCGCGTCGAGACAGATCGCCACGTGCTGGGCCTGTTCCCCCTGGAGGTCTGGCGGACCACACTGCGATCCGCCGGCTTCGAGGTTCATGAGGAAGCCCCCGTGATGCCAGATACCGTCCAGCCGGTGTTCGTGTGCGTGAAGCCCTGACAGTCGATCGGAGCATTCCCGGGGGCATGCTGGGCCTTCTCGTCCGCGCCTCGGCGCCGTTCACCTCAGTCATCGTCGGGCTTCTTCTGCTCCACAGCGCGTGGCTCACCATTGTGCTCTACCATGTTCAGATTCTGTTCTGGTCATGGGGGGAGTTTCACCGGCTCCGCTACGGTTGGAGCATGCCGGCGGCGCTGGCGATGGGCATTCCGGCAGCCCTTTCTGGCCCTCTCACCTACGTGCTGCTTCCGCGCATGGTGTCGGTTCCCCTGCGCGAATGGCTGGCAAGCATCGGTCTCCAGGGGTCGGCGTTCGTGGCCTTTGTCTTCTACTACGGCCTCGTGCATCCCCTTCTCGAGCAAGCCCACTGGGGCACGATCCGCCGCGACGGCCGGCTCGGTGTCTGGTCGCATATCACCTTCGCCGCCTACCACGGGCTGGTGCTGCACGCCTTCATGCGAACCGAATGGGCGATCGTGTGTCTGTTCATACTCGCCAGCTCGTCGTTCGCGTGGCATCGCGTGCATACCCGCCCTTCCGGCGGGCTTGCCATACCGGCGTTCTCCCACCTCCTTGCGGACTTCGCCTTGGTGCTCGCTGTGTGGGCACGACTGTAGCGAGGTGGCGGGCGGGGGCTTGAAGGCCGCTCCGTTCCGCACCCCATGACATCGGCGGGGCACGTTCACGGAGGGGTTATCCATGGCTGAGAGACTGACTGATCTTCCGAATGTGGGCGCAACCTGCGCCGCGCGTCTGCAGTCCGCGGGCATCACGACGCCTGAGGAACTCGCCGCTGCCGGCAGCGTCAACGCCGCGCTGCGGATCCGGGCAGTCGAAGGAGACGAGGGACCGTGCCGGAGTCTGCTTGCCGGGCTCGAGGGGGCAATCAGAGGGATCCGCTGGCACGACATCCCGAAGGCCGACCGCGACCGGCTCTGGCGCGAATACCGCCGGCAAGCGGAGGAAGGGTAGGGGAGTGCCGCCAGGGGTTTCCGCGTGAGACAACTCATTCCCCCGTTCATCCACGATCGGGCCGGCGGGCGGCGGGACACTGGCCGGTTCCGAGCGACCGTGCTCTCCCTGGACATTGTTGGGTTCACCTCGATGACCCAGCGTCTCATGATCCTTGGCCGCGCAGGAGCAGAGGCTGTGACGGGGATCATCAACGAGGTATTCGATCCCGCCGCTCGCGAGATCGACCGGCACGGAGGATGGATCGGCAAGTTCGTCGGGGATCAGGTGGTTGCCTTCTTTCAGACGGATAGCCATCTCGTTGCCTGCCACGCCGCAGAGGCGCTCCAGGGGTTCTTCAGGGGGCTACCCCCGTTTGCAACCCCCGTGGGAGCAGTCCGACTGCACGCGCGCATCGGAATCGCACAGGGCATGGTGAGCTGGGGGATCCTGCGCGGTCCCACGCGCGATGTCTTTTATTTCCGCGGCCGCGCCCTCTCCCGGTGCATGCGCGCCCAGGCCCGATGCGAACCGGGAGGGATCTCAATCGACTCTCCTCCTGCCGCCGCCGCTTCCCGCTTCGAGACCTCGGGCACCGAGCCGCGGCCTCCGTCACTGGACTCTGCCCTTGTGTCTCGATTCGTTCCTACCTCGGTCCTGGAACTGGAGGAGGCCGGGGAGTTCCGGGAGATCGCCTGCGTGTTCCTGGCCTTTCGACCGGAGAAACGCCGGCTCTCCCATGCCTTCCTCCGCAGGTTTGTGCCGGTGATCGTTGATGCGGTCGGCGCCCACGACGGGTTCCTCAGCGAACTGGACTTCGGCGACAAAGGGAGTTTGGCCCTGGTGTACCTGGGCGCGCCCGTGGGGATGGAGCGGCCGGCCGCCCACGCGGCCAGTCTCGCCTTGCAGATTCGTGCGAAGACGGCCGGGTGGGCGACGATCCGCGCGGGAATCAGTCAGGGCCGCGTGTTCGCCGGCTTCGTGGGGAGCGATCTCCGGTGCGAATACAAGGCGGTCGGTAGCGTGGTGAACCTGGCGGCGCGCCTGATGAGTGCTGCCCCGTGGGATCGTGTCTACCTCGACCAGAATGCCGTGCGCAGGGTGGATCGGTTTCGCACCGCGCCGGTGACGCCGGTCGCGCTGAAGGGATACGCCGATCCCATCCCGGCATTCGAGCTGCTTGCCCGAAGCGAGGACTCCTCAACACGGGGAGTCGCCGCACCGCTCGTCGGGAGGCGGCGAGAGCTGGAGCGGATGCGCCGGTTCCTCGAGCCTCTCGAGCTCGGACGGTCCGTCGGAGTGCTGTACGTAGATGGGAGCGCGGGAATCGGCAAGAGCCGCCTGGTGCAGGAACTCCGGACTGAGGCCACGGAAGGCGGGTGCATGTGGATACCCATGCCCTGCGACGAGATCCTGCGGCAGAGCCTGAATCCGCTCCGCTACCTTGCTCGGGAGTACTTCGGGTGCACCAGCGGGCGCACCGGGGAGCAGCGCGTGGCCGGGTTTGACGCACGGTTCCGCGCGCTCATCGAACGGGCGGATCCCGATGGTCGCGCCGAACTCGAACGCTGTCGGTCCATACTCGGTGCCGCGGTGGATCTCCGCTGGGAAGACTCCCCATACGAGCGGCTCGATGCTCGTGGCAGAAGGGAACTGACCTTCAGGGCATTCAAACTCCTGCTCAAGGTCGAAGCCCGGCAACGCCCCGTGATCTTGGAACTGGAGGACTGCCAGTGGGTAGACGCCGACACGGCAGAGTTCATCCGGGCTCTGATGCAGAATGTCGACGAGTATCCGCTGGCGGTGATCGCAGTCGCCCGTTTGCACGATGACGGATCGGCGTTTCGCCTCTCGCTGGGGAACGTCGCCCAGGATCACGTGTGCCTGGACCGCATGGATGAAGAGACCACCAACGAGTTGCTGTGCGGCCTTCTTGGCGGCGCGCCATCGTCCCAGTTCCGCGAGCTGCTATGGCGGCGGAGCGAAGGGAATCCATTCTACCTGGGACAACTGGCTCGTTTCATGATGGAGACCGGTGCCATCTGCCTCAGGCATGGGCACTACGACGTGGCGGGCGATGCGGGGGAACTTCCCGATACGATCTCCGCTGTGCTCACGGCGCGCATTGACCGGCTTGCCGGCCAGTTGCGCGACGCAGTCAAGCATGCCTCGGTGCTGGGGCGCGAGTTCAACATCCGATTGCTGGATGCCATGTTGAACGGCGAGCGCACCGAGATGCTCCTGGAGGCGGGGAGCAGGGAGGCGATATGGGAACCGCTTTCCGAACTGGTCTACATCTTCGGGCATGCACTGATCCGTGAGGCCGCGTATCAGATGCAGCTCCAGCGAACCCTGAGGAAGCTTCACCGACTGGCCGCGGAGACTATTGAGGACCTCTATCGAGCGGACCTGTCGCCTCACGCGGGTGCACTCGCCCACCACTACGACCGAGCCGGGGATGTCATGCGGGCCGAACCCTACCTGTGGCGGGCGGCGGAGGCGGCGGAATCGCGCTGGGGCAATCAGGAGGCATTGGCGTGCTATCGCAGGCTCGCCTCCTATCCGGGCGACGCAGATCGCGAAATCGATCTCGGCAGACGACAGGTCACCTTGCTGGAGCGGATCGGGAAGCTTGAGGATGCCGAGCGGACGGCCCGGGAGTGTGTCGACAAGAGTCGCCAACTTCACGAACCGGGCCCGCTGATCGGGAGTCTGAACGCGTTGGGTAACGTGCTCTTTCGCAGGGGCATGCCCGATGACGCTCATGACTGCTTCCAGGAAGCACTACGTCACGCCACCGCCCATAACGATCTGAAGGGGATCTCGGCAGCGGCCAACAACATCGGCAGGATCCATCGTCTCCACGGCCGTTTCCAGGAAGCGATGTCGTTCTTCAAGAAAGACCTGCGGGTGGGTTTGCGACTTGGCGATCGGAAAGGCGTGGCATACACGCTGGGGAACATGGGTGGAGTTTTCGGATCCCTTGGTGATCTGCGCCGGGCTCGCCGGTGCTTCGAGCAGGCCCTTCGAGTGGCCGAGGAGTTCGGCGACAGGTTCGGAATCGCAATATCCTGCGCCAGCATCGGCTTAGTCTGCGTGCTTCGGGGAGAGTACGACCAGGCGATCCGATACTTCGCCCGACAGAAGGAAGTGGCCGAGGAGACGGGTGATCTGTACAACGTCGCCTATGCCGCGGGGAACATCGGGGAAGTTCTGGAGAAGACCGGGGAGCCCCGCGAGGCCCTTCGGCTCTACGAGAAGAAACTGGAGATCTCCCTTGAGATGGGCTACCAGCAAGGAGTCGGCATCGCGCTCAGTTGCCTCGGCCGGGTATGGGCAGAATTGGGAGACCACAGGACAGCCATCGGTCTTCACGACAGGGCTATCGCGATCGGGCGTGAGTTGCGCCTGGATGACTACCTCTGTGGATACCTGAATCTCCGGGTTCAAGCCGAACTCCTCCTGCTCCCGGGGCCGGGCCCGGCCAGGGTGGAAGCATTGGAGGAAATGGCGCGCCAGGCGCTGCAGGTTGCCGCGAGGGTCGGCAAGACTGAGGAGGCCACGGTAGCCGGGGTACTGCTTGCACGGCTCGAGGCAGCCCGCGGAGCCGTGGTCGCGGCGACTTCCCGTCTGCTGGGACTGCGGCATGCGGCGACCCCGCGGGCCGAGGCGCGTATCCTCCACGCGCTATTCGACATCACCGGGGATGAGCAGTACAGGGCTGAGGCCCGCGAGGCCTATGACCGAGTTCTGGCGGAGTGCCCCGATTGCAGGCTCCGACGGGAGCGATCCGGGCTCGACGCCGCTGATCCGAAACTGGAGACACCAGCCCGGCTAACCTGACTGACGCATGCGCGGGCGATCACGGCTGGCGAAGCGCCGGAGGCGCAGACGCACCTGCTCGGCCCTCGCCAGCCGCGGCCGGGGCAGCGGATCCTCAGTCTGAAGGCGGGGCCGCCTCCCCGTGGACTGCAGCCCGCACCTTGCAGGCGAAGGGGTGTTTCTTCGAGCCATGCCCCTTGTGGTGCGCAGGGTGACCGCCGAACAGCAGGTGGCCCAGCACGAACAGCCCGACAGCCTGCCAGTAGCCGATGGCGGTCAGGCCGAAGATGGGCGGCATGAGCCAGTTCCAGAGGTGCTGGACGACCAGGCCAAGCACCAGGCCGAGGGCTGCCACGCCGGCTATGCCGAGTACCACCCACCCGAAGATCGTCAGTGCTTTCATCGCGTCCTCCTTATTGAACGTTGTCTCACGACTGAATGATGCCCTGTTCCTGAAGCCGAACCCGGATCGCATCCACGGCGCGCTTCTTCCGCGCCATCAAGGTGCCCATTGGCTCGCCGGTCTCGGCGGACATTTCCCGAAAGGTTTTGCCGTCGAGGACATTGGCGACGAAGGCGTGGCGCTGCGGCGCGGGGAGCGCGTCCACCGCCACGGCAACCGCCTCGATGACCTCTGCGTTGTCCATCAGCTCGTTTGCGTCGGGGGTCCCGTTGAGGAGCGCCTCTATGCCGGCGTTTTCCTCACGGGCCTTTCGGCTCCTATCGGATCGCACCAGGTCCACACAGCGGCGGCGAACCAGCGTGTACAACCACCCGATCATACTCTCGACGGTCGGGAGGATGTCGGGGGCCTCCATGATGCCCAGCATCACTTCCTGGACGACGTCGTCGGCCTCCGCATCGGAGCGCAGGATGCGCCGCGCCCGGGCGACCAGACGCTCCCTGTACTCCTCGAACACCTCTGCGACCAACGACACGGTCCGCTCCTTCCCGCGAAATGCAGGAATCCCTATCTCTTGCTCCGGCGTGGACACTGCGCGCGACAACTGCGGCGCCAATCCTTGCGACGGATCGTCATCACGGCTGCGTCTGGCTGTAGCCACCCCGCTCCGCGGGGTCTCGTGCCAATCCGACCGGGCGTCTCGCCGTAAGCCTGGCGGATCCTCACCAGGAGCCTTCACCCCATGGTCGGCGCCACTACGGGTCCTATTGCACAACCCACGGCGTCGCGGCTTGCGCGAAGGGCAAGAATATGCTATCACTTAGCCCGTGCGCACCCGTAGCTCAAAGGATAGAGCATCTGACTTCGGATCAGAGGGCTGCAGGTTCGAGTCCTGCCGGGTGTACCAGCCACAGCCCGCGTTCTCTCGTTGGGCCTGGGGGCCGGCGAGAATGCGCGCGGGGGATTCCCCGATGCACACCAACAGGCGCAGGAGCCCTTGATGGCGCCACGCGCCGTTTGAGCAGGATTCCAGATGATCCGCCCGTCAATGCGACGCTCTGAGCTGGGCCTTCCCGTCCTCACACCATCCGCGAGAGGGTCGCCCTGATGTTCATCGGCTGCAGGCATCTGCGGGAGCTGCTTGAGAGCCAGCGCGAGATCATCGAGCGGCATGTCGACCGGCACAAGTGGTTCCGCCATATCGATAGTCGGGAAGCTGCCATCAGCGACTTCATCGAGAAGTTCGGTTGGATCATGCGGGAGTTCCACTGTACGCAGGTCTGCACCGATCGTACGGAATGCGAGCAGCCATCCCGCCTCACTAGTGATGGTCGTCTCCCCTACTCTCCTCCCCAGAGGCGCGAACACCCGATCTCGCCGTCAAGGCTCGAACTCATGCGTTGCGTGGAGGTGGCCGGCGATGGCCCCCTTGGCGACAAGCAGGCGTCTGCCCCTGCGTTCTTCTCCAGGTGTCGCCATCTGGATATGCTCCTGGAGAGCCAAGCCGACATCATCCAGCGACACCTCGAGCGCCATATGTGGTTCCGCCGCATCGACAACCGTGAGGAAGCCCTCAGGGATTTCGTGAGTGAGTTCGGGTGGGTCATGCGGGAGCTCTACTGCGGGAGTATCTGCGGCGACCGGCGGGAATGCCCGGCCGAGCAGGATCGGCCATGATGGTCAGTGCCATCGGGCATCGGTTGACAGTGATCCGCCGTCAGTAGGCCCCCGAGCCGAGTTTCACCGGCGCCTCGGCATCCCCAATTCGACTCCCACGCGGGAAATGCAGCAACCGAGCCGTGCCGACTCAGTCTTCATACCCCCCGGCTGCCTTGACTCCCGGATGAACTTGCGGCACTTTCCGTGCAGGTGCCAGGGGCCATGTCATGCCTGGCCCCTGGGCGGCCGGGAGGATGTCCGCGTCGATGCCGCTCGACGCGTGATCCCACACACCAGGAGGTGGCCATGGCTCAGGTTTCGTGGGCTCGCGTGGTCGGTTTGTGTCTCATCCGAATCTTGCTCTTCGCGGAGGTGGGGATCTCGGATCCCGCCCAGACAGCCCAGCGACGCTTTATCGTTCACGACAAGGGATTGCAGCAGTTAGGCATGGACAACCGGGGGGAGCTCGGGAACCCTGACGCGCTGCCCATATGGTTGCCGGAGCTTGAGTATCCCCGGGGTAGCGGCACTACTTTCCTGTTCTCTGCCGGGTTGTGGGTGGGAGGGATCAGAGACGGCGTGCCGATTGTCTCGGTGTGCACCGACGGTGACAACGGGACGAAGGAGTTTTCAGGTCAGGAGCTCGCGACACAGCCGGACCAGGAGAACTACAGCATCGAGAGCATCGGGTGGCTCGGGAAGAGCACTGATTCGCTCACCACGAGCGATCAGGAGTCGGCGCTGCTCGGCAGAGTCGAGACGCCATATGGCCAGTCCATCAACATCGGGTGTGTCCACTACCTCGGCCTTGGTCGCTACGGCGTCGATGACGACGGCGACGGCCGAATCGATGAGGATCCCGCAGGCGACATCTCATGCGACTACCAGGATAACGACGACGACGGGTTGTATGACGGGGAGGACTCTGATCTGGATGGCGACATGGTTCCCGGCAGCCGTGACGACGATGGTGACGGACTAATCGACGAGGATGATGCCGCTCGTGCGCCTCAAGAGTTCCTTACGGTGTTTGCGGACACATGTGAGGCGTGTGTTGATCGCCCAGATAGCGATTGCGTGGTTCCGCTGGGAGTGCTTGTGGTGCAGCACTCATACCAGTGGTACGAGACGTTTGCGGATGATTTCATCCTCTGCAAGTACGATGTCCGGAATATCGGAGAAACGACACTTACGGGCGTGGCATTGGGAGTATTCGCTGATTTCGACGTGACCTTCCCGATGGATTGGGGTGGGTCGCCGGACAACATTACGTTCTTCCTGGACAGTCTCTCTATGGCAGTCGGGGCTGATAACGACTTCGACTATGGGCAACTCGCCGCGCGCTTCTTCGGCCTCCGGTTGATCGAGACTCCCCCGTCCCCGACTCCAGTCACCTATGCCAGCTTTGAACGCATGACCGGAGGAGACCCCACCAACAACGCCGGGAAGTACACGTGCATGACGTCAGGCGTCGTGGATCCTCCGTCAGATTATGCATGGGGGGATTGGAGGTTTCTGATCTCTGTTGGCCCTTTGGGTGACTTGCACCCCGGCGAATCGATGACAATCGTCTTCGCAATCGTCAACGGTGTGGAGGAGCAAGACCTGATCGATCATGCCATCTATGCCCGGAATATGTGGGAGAGTGGGTTGCTGGGACCATCGGCACCCGCGTCACCGGCCTTCACGGTGCGACCTGTCAACCGTGGCGCCGAGGTGTTATGGGCGGACAATGCGGAGCCCAGCATGGACCGGCTGACCGGGAGGCCGGACTTCCAGGGCTACCACATCTGGCGAACCGCGGACGGCATCCAATGGACGTTAGCGGCGAGCTACGATCTGCCCGACACGATTGGGCTCAATCTGGGCTGGCCGCCGGACGCAAACGAGGATGCCGCGAACGAGAACGGGTACGTGTACGAGTACGTGGATGAGGGGCTGATGAACGGGGCGAGGCTGCGCTATGTGGTGACGGCGTTCGACGATGGGCACAACGGGGATGGGATCAACACGGAAGCATGGGACCAGTACCATGATGGCACGGGCGTGCTGGAATCCGACCGATCGCCGGGTCTGCAGCAGGAGGTGGTGCCCGCTGAAGCCAGGGTGGCCGAAGGGTGCGTGGACAGTGTGTACGTCGTGCCGAACCCCTACATAGGCTCGTCAGTGCTCGATCGGTATGGCCTGGATGGGCGAGGCGTGATCGAGTTCCGAGGGTTGCCACCGGTGTGCGCTATCGCGATCTACACACTGGCTGGCGATGTAGTGCGGGAGCTGGAGCATGTGAATGGGCTGTCGTGGGAAGCGTGGGATGTGCGGAGCTCGGAGAACCGTGACGTGGCGGGGGGAGTCTACCTATACAGGATCTCCAGCGGAAGCAGGGAGCGCATCGGGAAGCTCGCGATCGTCAGGTAGCCGAGACGGATCACGACGGTTTCGGTGGTCTTTGGGCACCGAGCACCGGCCCTGGCGATTCGCCTACCTGTTGGTCAGCACCTTCCGGAAGCAGTAGACAACCAGAGTCAGAACCAAGACCCATGATGTCGCCATGAAGATGACGCCGCCCAGGGTCATGTTGTCCCTCCCTCCTTGGTCTCAGATACCTCAAGTCGCCGCCGCCGCCAGGTCCACCACACCAGCAGCGCGATGATCGCCCACATCCCGAAGACCAGCGCCCTGGCGCCCCAAACGTATGGTCGGTCGGGAATGGCCACCGCCTTCATCGTGATCATGGGCCAGAACTGCTGGTATGACCAGACCCCCAGCAGCGTGAACAGGTACAGGGGTGTCACGTACTTGATCACATGCTTGAAGACGAGCGGGACGCGAAGCCGCGCCCCCTGCATCAGATCCTCCCAGGCGCGATCGATCCCATACACCCAGGCAAAGAGGATGACCTCGATGGTCGCGAAGACGACGAGGAACACCGAGACGCCCCAGAAATCCAGTTCGTCGACAAACCCATGACCCAGGAAGAAGATGCCCGGGAGACAGGCCGCGAAGGAGACGACACCGAGGACGATGGTCGCCTTCTTGCGCCCCATCCCGACCTCATCTTCCAGGAATGAGATCGCAGGTTGGATCAAGGACACCGACGACGTGATGCCTGCGATGAAGAGAAGGAGGAACCAGAGCCCCGAGAACAATGCGCCCAAAGGGATCTTCGCGAAGATCAGGGGCATGGTGACGAAACCGAGATTAAACGTCCCGCTCGCTGCGACTTCGCGGGCACCCATTGCGCCGAAGAACAGAAACGCCGCCGGGATCACGATGGAGCCGCCGAGGATAACCTCGCAGAACTCATTGGTGCTCGCCGCCGTGAGGCCGGAGAGGGCGACATCGTCGTCTCGCTTGAGGTAGCTCGCATAGGTGAGGATCACGCCGATCCCGACCGAGAGCGTGAAGAAGATCTGCCCTGCCGCCTCCAGCCAAACCTGGGCGTTTCCGAGGCTTCGTAGATCGGGATTCCACATGAAGCCTAGGGCGTTGGAGACCGAGAGCTCGGGATGGTTCGCATCTGGCGTTCCCAGTGTGAGCACGCGAATCGCGAGAAGAGCCGCGATCACGACCAAGGTCGGCATCGCCCACCGCGACAGGCGCTCGATCCCCCCCTGCACACCTCGGTAGATGAAGTAGAAGTTCGCGAGGAAGGTGAGCGCGAAGAACAGGAGCGCCGGCGTGAGGCTGGTGAAGAACTCATTATCGATAATGCCCTGATAGCCTGACAAGAACGCCTTCATGCCGTCCTGACCCGATGCCTTGAAGAGGTCGCCGGTGAAGGAGAAGAAGGCGTAGGCGAGTGTCCACGACTCAACGTACATATAGTAGATGAGGATAACGAACGGCCCCAGTACCCCGATAGTGCCCAGGTACTTGGCTGCGCGGTGCCTGCCGTCCAACGCATCGAACATGCCAGGGGCGGTGCCGTGGCCGCGGATGCCGCCCATGCGGCCCAGGGTCCACTCCACCCACATGAGAGGAATGCCCAGGAGAAGAAACGCGACGAAGTACGGGATCATGAAGGCGCCTCCGCCGTTGAGGGTCGCCTTGGCGGGGAATCGCAGGAAGTTGCCCAAGCCCACGGCGCTGCCTGCCACGGCGAGGATGACGCCGAGGCGCGATCCCCAGTGCTCTCGATCATGGTGTGCCATGCATACCTGCCTGTGTTCGGGGTAGCGGGACGTGTGACTTGCGTGAATAACAGCCCCCGGGGCAGGGCGCGCAAGGGCGGAATCCGATGTCAGAACTGACTGCCAGGGCATCGGTGGGGAAGAACCATGCCGTGGCACGGCGGCCCCGCGGAGCGTGTGTCGAATACCGGAGATACCGGGCGGGTACTGTCCGATGACTTCGCGCTTCACCCGGGAGGGAATCATGCGCATCGACGAACAACTGGCGTCGGTCTTCAGGTGTCCGAAGTGTCACCACAGCGGTGCGGTCGCACGGAGATTTGCAGGAACGGGTACCGGAATCACTCGATTGCTGGACATCCAGCACAACAAGTTCATCGCGCTGTCGTGCCGGAACTGTGGCTTCACGGAGCTCTATCAGCCTGACGTCCTCGAAGGGGCGGGGAATCTGGGAAACATCCTGGACGTCGTCTTCGGAAGCTGAGCGCCCTACCGCGAGACCCGCCTGCAGGGACTTCACCGCCGCGCCGGCGTCATGCACACCCCGGAACCCGTACGACACATCCCCGGCCCGTGGCGGCGCGCCCGGATTGGCCTGCGCGTTCGGTGACTATCGGTCGATGACAAGGATCGGGCGCGACCGACGTTGATGGCTCGGGTTCGATGGGATCAGGTCGAAACCTGTCTGTTCTCACGACCAACCAGTTCCGGCAGCCGTGAGGCATCATCGAATGCAGTTCCGCTTGACAGATTTACACATAACGGTATATTAATACCTGAATCTCTCTTTTCTACCGGAAGTCAGCACTCCATCGCCGAAGAGGTGCATCATGTTGGTCCTGAATGCGCACAAGGCTGCCGACAAGGCTACGCCACATGGCGTGAGCGTCCGGCCGCTGCACGAGACTCAGCATGTCCAAATCGTCCACATCACCCTGGAGCCGGGGGAATCGCTGAAACGGCATATCACCCCGGTTGACGCCTGCTTCTATGTCCTCGAGGGTCGGGGCATCGTTGAGATCGGCGAGGAGCGGCGAGCTTGCGTGGCCGATGATCTCATCGCGAGTCCGGCCCGAATACCCCACCGCTGGCTCAACGAAGGCACCGCGACGCTGCGGATTCTCGTCGTGAAGACACCCCGTCAGACCGAAGCCTCCAGGATTCTTTGAGAACGACCTGGATGATTGGATGGCTGGACGGTTGTATGATTCGACGTTCGATGTTGGATGTTCAGTGCCCCCACCACTTCATCCATCCAATCCTCCATCATTCCCGCATTCCATCATTCGAGGTTTTCCCATGCCAGTTCGACAGATCATTCGTATCGACGAGGAGAAGTGCGACGGGTGCGGCCTGTGCGCTACCGCATGTGCAGAGGGCGCCATCGCCATCATCGACGGCAAGGCACGGCTTGTCAGCGAGACCTACTGTGACGGTCTGGGTGCGTGTCTCGGCGAGTGTCCGCGCGGCGCCATCACGATGGAAGAGCGGGAAGCACCCGCGTTCGACGAGGAGGCCGTGATGCACGCCAAGGCCGCGGCGCCTCCGCCGAAAGCCGAGCCCCTTCCCTGCGGGTGCCCGGGCAGTCAGGTGCGAGCAATCACCGCGTGCGAGTGTTCCGAGTCGCCTGCGGTCGCGTCGACGGAGGATGCGCCCTCCTGCCTGCGCAACTGGCCCGTTCAAATGAAGCTGGTGCCGGTCAGCGCGCCCTATCTCCGCAACGCGGATCTGGTGATCGCCGCAGACTGCGTGCCCTTCGCCTTTGCCAGTTTTCACCAGCGCTTCCTGCCTGGTCGAGTGCTGCTCGTGGGCTGTCCCAAGCTCGATGACGCAGGGTTCTATCGTGGCAAGCTGGCCGACATCTTTCGACTGAACAACATCCGGTCCCTCGAGGTCGTGCACATGGAGGTTCCGTGCTGCAGCGGCCTCGTGCGTCTGGCACTCGGGGCTGCCGCGGATGCGCACGCCTGCATTCCCGTGACGCTTACAAAGATCGGCATCGCCGGGGACGTGCTGGAATCGCACACCGTGGCGGCATCTCCCCTGTGCGGCCAGGACCCCCCTGCCCGGACGAACGGGCAGTAGTCAGGGCGGCCGTGGATCGCGTTCTCTCCATCTCCGACGCGGCCAGCCTCGGGTTGCACGCTATGATGCTGCTCGCGCGAAGCGATCAGGATGCGCTCGTGAGCGCCCGTACGTTGGCTGGCGAGCTGGACGCCTCAGAAGCGCATCTCGGGAAGGTGCTGCACCAACTGACGAAGTCGGGGCTCCTCCGTGCGCGCCGCGGCCCCCACGGTGGCTTCCGTCTCCGCCGCCCTGCGAATGAGGTCACTTTGCTCAACGTCTACGAGGCAATCGAAGGGCCGCTGTCGACTGCCACCTGCCTCCTCGGCCGTCCACGATGCGACGGACGATCCTGCGTGCTCGGCGGCCTGCTGGAATCCGTTCAGCACACCGTCCGCAACCACCTTCAGTCCAAGCGCCTCTCCGACTTCCGGAGTGCGCACGTGTCACCGATTCTGGGTGCGGCAGAGACGTCGCCCCTATCCATGGAGGTCCGAACATGAGCATGTTCTGCTACCAGTGCGAGCAAACGGCCCGGGGCACCGGGTGTACCATCGCCGGCGTCTGCGGCAAGGATGCCACCACCTCGAATTTGCAGGATCTCCTGATCTATGGACTCGAGGGCCTGGCCATGTACGCCCACCGGGCGCGGGTCCTGGGTGCGATGGACGAAGAGATCGACCGATTCACCCTCGAAGTACTGTTTACCACCGTGACCAATGTGAACTTCGACAGCGATCGCCTCGTTGCGATGCTGCATCGGCTGGGCGCGCTCAAGGACCGGGCTCGGCAGATGTATGAGACTGCGAGCGTCGCGACCGGTTCGCG